>JBFLYA010000001.1 GCA_040757115.1 bacterium
GGTGCAGATTGTGGAATAACCGCAAAGAGGTTAGCTAATATAGTAACACTACCTATATCACTAATGACATTGGTATCCTCATGGGCAATAAGTGTTGTTGTGCCATAAGGCTGGGTATCTATTGTCCAGGTAGTAGTGAAACTACCTTCGGCATAGGTTGAAACAATATGAATAGTCCGTGTTGTGCCAAATTCCAGGCGAATAGTGCTTGATGCAGGATAACCATTACCTCTAACCGTAATTACCTTGCCTACCGAACCTTGCGTTGGGGTAATCAGGATAATCTTCGGCGTAATAAATACAGTCAGATTATCTGCGAAGTCATCTGTTCTAACAACCACACCTTTAACCGTAGTTGTAGCATAAGGCTGCGTATCAATAGTAAAGGTAGTTTCAAAGAATCCATCTATATCTACCGTCACTGTAGTTATAGTTCTGGTCGTTCCAAATTCTATCCTCACCAATTCATTCTGTAAATAACCATCACCCTTTAATGAGACGACTGTCCCTACTGAACCAATAGTTGGAGTTACCGCAGTTAGATGTGGAATTATTCGGAAGCGATATGTAAGGACGCTTTGACCTGTATTTACTCCCCTCACAATAATAGTCGTTGTCCCTAATGTTTGCCTATCTACGGTAAAGGTAAATGTAAATGAACCTACTGGTTGCGTTGTCTCAATACTACGAGTAGGTGCAGTTCCAAAGACAAGTTCTACTATTTCCTGTGCTCCATAACCATTACCTCTGATGGTAACCGTTGTTCCGATAGTGCCTTTTTCTGGCTGAATCAGAATTATTTCTGGTTTAATAGTCACACTACTGGTTGCCGCTATCACATTGTCATCATCATGGGCTGTAACCGTAGTCCTACCGTAGGGTTGAGTATCAACAGTAAATGTCGTTGAAAAACTCCCTTCCGCATAGGTAGAGGTCAATTGAATTGTCTGAGTCGTTCCAAATTCTATCCTGATAGTCTTTGATGCCCCAAATCCATTACCCGCCACAGTAATTACCGTTCCCACTGTAGCCGCATCTGGAGTTACAAGTATAATATTTGGCAGAATAGTAAATGTTCCTGATGCCTCTTCACTACCATAAGCCTTAATTGTGGTAATGCCATAAGGTTGTGTATTAATGGTAAATGTCGTAGTCCAACTGCCATGAGCATAAGTCGATGTTGTTTGAATAGTCGTTGTTATACCAAAATCAAGTTTAATGGTATGAGAGGCAACAAATCCATTACCAGCAACCGTAATTATCGTTCCTACTGTCCCCTCTTTTGGACTTATCAAGATAATATTAGATTCAATAGCAAATGTCCCATACGCCTTAAGCCGTGGGGTAGTATCCTGATGAGCAATAATCGTCGTTACACCATAAGGTTGGGTATTAATAGTGAATGTTGTTTCAAACATACCTGCCGCATAGGTCGATGCCATAACAATGGTGGGTGTCGTGCCAAATTCTATTCGGATAGCTCGAGTGGCACTATAACCATTACCTTTGACAGTAATCACCAGTCCTACTGTCCCTGAATTTGGCGAAATAAGGATGATATTAGGTAAGATACGCAGTGTTGCGGTCGCCTTAATTGAGATATCATCTTGATGTGCAAATATAGTTGTTGTTCCATACGGCTGGGTATCAATCGTAAATGTTGTCGTGAAACTTCCTTCTATATCACTAATAACATTTCTTATATTATTAGTAGTGCCAAATTCTATCCTCAAGGTCTTAGTTATACCATAACCATTTCCACGAATAGTGATTATTGTCCCTACTGTTCCTTCCGTAGGTGTAACTGAAACAATGTTAGGTTGAATACTTAATGTGCCATAAGCCTCAATAGAAATATCATCTTCATGGGCAACAATGGTTGTCTTGCCATAAGGTTGGGTGTCAAGGGTAAAGGTAGTTGTCCAGCTACCCTCTGCATAAGTAGAAGTCAACTGTATAGTTGGGGTAGTCCCAAATTCTATCCGAATTGTCTTTGAGGCACCATAACCATTACCTCTAACGGTTATCAAGGTACCAACTGTAGCCTGAGCTGGTGTAACTAAAACTACATTTGGTAAGATAAAGAAGGTTAAATTATCCGCTTTTTCTCCACTGACTATACCTGTTGCTTTAATAGTAGTTGCTCCATAAGGCTGAGTATCAATAATAAATCTGGTGGTGAAACTACCTCTACTATCTGTTGTTGGCTGTGGTGATGGTACTATATCCAGAAATGTCCCGAAATCAATCTGAACAAATTCTGTTGGGTTATAACCATTTCCTTTCACCGTAATTTGAGTTCCTACGGTTCCTGTATTCGGTGTTACCAGATATAGATTAGGTATTATTCTAAATTGTCTGGTATCAGAAACTCCCGATGTTTGTCCTTCAACAATTACATTCTTTGTTCCAATATACTGGGTATCAACTGTAAAGTAGATAGTCCATGTCCCATCTATACTTGTTGGTCCTTGATTTATTAGAAGAGGTGCCGATATACCAAAATCAATTCTCAAATTCTCTTGAGAACCATAGCCATTACCACTTAAGGTTACCTGTGTCCCTACTGTCCCAATTGTCGGTGAGACAGATATAATTCTTTGGATAACCGTGAAGGTAATAGTTCCTCTTTGTTCACTCATCAGCCCGATAGCAACAATTGTCTTTACTCCATAATGTTGTGAATCAATAGTAAATGTCGTGCCAAAGGTGCCATTAACATTAGTCGATACCGTAACAATAGTCACTGTATTACCAAAGTCAATCTGAATCAATTCATTGTCATCAAAACCATCTCCATAAATAGTAACTATTGTGCCAACAGAACCCGTATTCGGAGTAACCTGAGTTATATTGCCAGTAATAAAGAATGTATCATAAGCAGGTGCTCCACCATTTAAGCCAGTGGCAGTAATCGTTGTTCTACCTGTTGGTTGGGTATCGATGGTAAAGGTAACGGTAAATGAACCTTTATCATCCGTCACGGTAACTGTAATTGTTTGCGTTGAACCAAAGTCGATTCTAATTCCCTCTATTTGTTGATACCCACCACCTTGAATGGTAACTATTGTCCCAACAGACCCACTACGCGGTGCAACACCGGTAATAACTGCCTTGATAGTGAATGTTCCATCAGCCTTTGGTGCATTACCATCACCGATAGCAACTATTGTTGTTACACCTGCTGGTTGAGTATCAACATTAAAGAAGGCAGTAAATGTCCCATCAGGTGAAGTGTGTATGACTGAAGGCTCAGTTGAAATTGGAGCAGTCTGACCAAATCTAACCTCTATCTCTTCGTTTGCATCATAACCTGTCCCGCGTATCTCTACTTGAGCCCCCACCGTTCCTTCAGTTGGTGAAACAAGAATAATATCGGCAAGAATATTAAAGGTAGATGTGCCTATTTGTTGTGAACTATGTCCGCTGGCAACTATAGATTTTGCACCATAAACTTGCGTATCCACCGTAAAGGTAATAGTAAATGTCCCCACCTCATTAGTGGTTACAGTAGTTATAGTTGTATATTTGCCAAAATCAATTTGGATAAGTTCTGTAGCACTAAATCCATCTCCATTTACCTCTACTATCGTTCCCACTGTCCCAGAAACAGGGGTAATTGACCAGATACGGGATTTTAGTTTGAAGGTAACTTCATCCTTTAAGTGATAAATAGTTCCTTCTGCGGTAATCGTCTTGGTGCTATAGGTCTGAGTATCAACTGTAAAGGTAACATTCAACTGGCCATCTGAAGCTGCCTCTTTAGTAGTAATTGATTGTGTCGTCCCAAAATCTATTCGGACTAATTCATTTGCTCCATAGCCTGTTCCGTCTAGTGTAACCATTGTTCCAATAGTTCCTTCAAGAGGTGCATACTGCCAGATATGAGGTATGATGTAGAATATGTCTATGGCTGATTGTAATTCCCCAGAAAGTCCCACTGCTTTTATAGTAGTAGTGGCTATTGGCTGAATAGTAATAGCAAAGATAGTAGTAAATGTCCCATCACTTGAAGTCGGATTACCAGAGGTATGAACTAAAGTCTCTCTCTGATAAATACCAATATATTCAGTCGCATCATAACCATTCCCATCTACGGTCACCGAAATTCCTACTGTGCCAATAGTAGGTGTAATAATAATCTTTGGCGTAATACAGAATATAACCGTATCCCTTGTCGGGGTAGTCCGTCCACTGGCAGATACTGTCTTATTGCAATAAACCTGTGTATCAACGGTAAAGGTAGTTGTGAATGAACCGTATGCATCTGTTGTCGTGAACATAATACTGCTTGTTTTTCCAAAGTCAATCTGAATTCCTTCTGTAGCACCATAACCATTACCTGCCACAGTAATTATACTTCCCACAGTTCCTGAAACAGGGGTTATGAGAATTATCTCTTCAGTAATTCGGAAGCTACTTTGAGCTCTTTCACCAGAAGAAATACCTGCCGCCACTATGGTAGTTATGCCATAAGGTTGGGTATCAATTGTAAATTTAATCGAGAATGTTCCCGCAGTTGAACTACTAACAAAGATAATCGTTGGCGTAGTCCCAAAGTTAATCTCTATCCGCTCCCTATTGCCATATCCATCACCCTTAACCGTCACAAAACTACCGACAGTCCCTGATGTAGGCGTAACTTGAATAATATTAGCAATGATAACAAAGGTAGATGTAGCTTTCTCAGCGGTATTCAGACCTTTTGCCTCAATTGTCTTAGAACCGTTTATCTGAGTAATGATAGTAATGGTGCCTACAAAACTACCATCTATCAGAGTATTAGTCTGACTTAATGGTATACCTTCTTGCTTGAACGAAATCGTTTCAGATGACCCATAACCATTACCTTTTACCACGACATTACTACCTATAGTCCCAATTGAAGGACTAACTGAAATAATATTTCCTCTTATCTTGAAGATAAATTTATCTGATAAACCAGATAAAACTCCGGTTGCTAAAATAGTTGTTGACCCATAAGGTTGAGTATCAACGGTAAATGTCCCCACAAAAACGCCCTTATCATTAGTCGTAGCATAAGTAATCGTTCCATTTGTCCCAAATTGAATACCTATCTGTTCTGTTGCCTGATAACCTCTACCTTCTACCAATACCTCTGTCCCTACAGTTCCAAAGGTAGGTGAAACAATAGCAATACCGGCTTTAATCGTAAATGTCCCGGTATCAACCTGTTGAGTAGTTATACCCGTAGCTTTAATAGTCGTAATGCCACAAGGTTGAGTATCAACAGTAAAGGTAACATTAAATGTCCCACTGTTATTAGATACCGTTGAAGTTATAGTGTAGGTTGTGCCAAAATCAATTTGAATTACCTCACTTGCCCCATAACCATTACCTTTAACAGTTACTTCTGCCCCTATCACACCATCTAACGGATAAATATAAACTATCCTGCCGGTAATAAAGTAATAGGCATAAGCCTGTTTTGGACCATCTGATTCTGTTGCTCTAATAGTCGTAGTCCCTGCTGGCTGTGTATTTATGGTAAAGGTGCCGGTAAATCTCCCACCTGCATCCGTCTTGTAAGAAGCTATATTATCTTTAGTTCCAAACTTAATATATATATCATCTGTGGCATCAAATCCATTACCGATAATTGTTACTATTGTCCCTACAGAACCTTGTGTAGGCGTAATTGATTCAATTACCTCCGTAATCAAGAAATTCATTGTATTTGACAACTTAGTCTCCTCACCCTTAACGACAATAGTTGTCAAACCATAAGGTTGAGTATTGATAGTAAATGTCGTGGTAAATGTTCCCCATCTATTTGTTTCGGCGGTAACAATAGTAGGTGTTGTGCCAAAGTGAACAGTGATTGGTTCAGTAATACCATAACCTGTCCCTTCCAGGGTAACAATTGTGCCTACGGTTCCTTGAGTAGGTGTAAATATGATAATATCTGAAATGATATTAAATAGACTTAAATCCATTCTATCAATGGTTGTGCCGGTAAGTGTAATAGTGGTAGTGCCTGCTGGTTGAGTATCAATAGTAAAGGTAACCGAGAAAGACCCTTCGGTATTAGCATTGGTCGTATGAATAGTAATATTTTCACCAAAGGTAATTCTAACGAGTTCTGAATCGCCATATCCTGTTGCCTCTAATGTAACAATCGTTCCTACCGTGCCAATCGTTGGAGTAGAAAGGATAATATCCGGGATAATATCAAATTTATTAATGGCAAAATTACCTTTGGCATCTGTTGCTTTTATGGTAGTAGAGCCATTGGGTTGAGTATTAATCGTAAATGTTATCGAGAATGTTCCAACGCCAGTAGTAGTAACAGTAGTAATAGTATTGCGTCTGCCAAAGTCAACTTGAATCTTTGAAGTTGGGCTATAGCCATCACCAAAGATAGTAATAATTGTGCCCACCGTCCCAATATTTGGTGTAACTGTATGGATTTGTGGAATAATCGTAAATGTTCGTGTGAAAATTAAGTTAGAAGTCATACCTGTAGATTTAATCGTAGTTACTCCCACAATCTGAGTATTGATAGTAAAGGTAGTAATGAATTTACCATTTGGTTCTGTCGTTACTTTAGTAATAGTCCTGGTAGTCCCAAAGTCAATCTGGATAAGTTCAGTCGCATAAAATCCTGTGCCAATAATACTAACAATAGTCCCTACTGTCCCCCTATCTGGACTTACCACAGCAATTTCCTGGAAGATAAAGATATATCTTGTATCCTGTTTGCCTGAATCAAGTCCCATAGGTGTAACCGAAGTTGTCCCATAAACCTGGGTATCAATGGTAAATGTAGTATAGAATCTTCCCTGTGCATCTGTTGAAATTGTAGTAATAGTTAATGTCCTACCAAAATCAATTTGAATAAGTTCTGGTTGTGCAGGATTACTTTCTGGATTATATCCTTTCCCTTCTATAGTAATGATTGTTCCCACTGTTCCTTCAGTTGGAGCAAGTAGAGAGATACCAGGTCTGATAAGGAAAGAGGTATAGGCACATTCTTCTGAAGGAATACCTCTAACAGTTACGGTAATCCTACCCGATTGTTCATCAACGGTGAAATTAGCAATAAATTCACCAATGCCATTGGAGGTAGAAGTAGTAATAGTAAGTGTCGTACCAAACTGGACAAATATATCCTCAGTCGCACCATAACCATTACCCCTTAGAGTAACAACAGTTCCCACTGGACCACTATCATACCAGATACTGGTTACATTACCTCTAACTGCAAAGAAGTTTGCGGCGGAAGTATTCTTATCTCTCGCCACAACCGTCTTTGTAGCGGCAATCTGAGTATCGATAGTAAATGTGGTTCTAAATTGACCATTCCAATCAGATGAGGTAATAGTAATGGTAGAATGTGTACCAAAATCTATACCAATTAACTCACTGACACCATACCCCGTGCCTTCTATAGTAACTATACTACCAACCGACCCTTGTGAAGGTGAAACAACCGTTACCCGACCTGTAATCGTAAATGACCCTAATGCGACTAAAGTGGTCTCAGAACCTGTAGCCTTAATTGTTGTTCGACCATAAGGCTGAGTATCTACGGTAAATGTAGTTGAGAATGTTCCCAAACTATTAGTCAAACCAATTCCTACAGTTCTACTGGTTCCAAAATCAATATAAATCGTCTCCGTCCTGCCAAATCCATCGCCTACAACGGTAACAATAGTTCCCAATGAACCCGAAGTAGGTGTAACCTTAATAATATTTCCATAAATGAACAATGTCTTTTCATTCACCAGCCCCATTCTTAATCCAGTTGCCCGAACAGTAGTGCTTCCGGCAGGTTGTGTATCAATGGTAAATGTCGTGGTAAAAGTCCCTCTGATATTTGTTGTCACCGTAGTTATGGTTAGGAATGTTCCAAAATCAATCTGGATAAGCTCACTGGCATCAAAACCATTACCTCTCACGATAATCTTTGTTCCCACAGAACCTCTATCTGGTGAAACTAAACTAATCTCGCCAACAATGAAGAAATTCTCCACAAAAATGTATCCTGCATTCCCTGTAGTATTTCCACGATCAGTAATAGTCTTGGTTCCTGCAGGTTGTGTATTAACCGTAAATGTAACCGCATAGGTTCCAAAATTACTACAGTTAGTTTTGACAATATAATTGCTATAAGGTGACTGATATGCATGATCAAAAATACCAAAGAAAAGTTTTACCTCTTCATTCTCCTTCCAGTGACCATTTCCAACCACCGTAACGATGCAGCCAACAGAACCACGATTAGGTGTTACTAAAACAATTCTTGGGGTAACAAAGAACAGTCCTTGTTTAACACTTGCCTGCCCGGTGAAGATACCTGTAGCGACAATAGTGTTGAGATAATAAAGTTGCGTATCCACGCTAAATGTAGTCTCAAATTCACCACGATAATTAGAAGAAGTAAGAGCAATCGTCACCGTTGTCCCAAAACTTATTCTCACAAGTTCTGACTTTCCATATCCATTTCCTTTTACGGTAACAACTGTCCATGCAGGACCTTTTGTCGGTGTAATAAAGGTAATTTCTGGAATAATCACAAATGGGTCCTCGGCAATTTGACCCGAACCTTCACCAGTAGCAATGATACTTGTCGTGCCATAAATCTGGGTATCAATACTAAACACCACCGTAAACGAACCAATCGTATCCGTAGTAGTTATTGTCATTGTCTTAGTTGTGCCAAAATCGATAAATATTCGCTCCTGCACACCATAGCCATTACCTGCAACAGTAACAAACGACCCTACTGTTCCAGAAGGCGGTGAAATCAGAGTAATATTTCCTGTAATAACCATGAAATTCAAAGTCTCTTGAAGTGATGCACCAGCACCTTTGGCAAAAATCGTTGTTGTGCCAAAAGGTTGAGTGGTAACGGTAAATGTGGTGGAGAAAGTCCCACCCAGCTGAGTTGGGGTAGCAGTAGTCGTCCCCACAAAATATTGCGTGGAAGTTCCTTTACCAAAATAAACACCTACATTCTCATTAGCACTATAACCATCACCCCAAATAATAACAATTGTTCCTACACTACCACTCGTAGGTGAGACTTGGTAAATTCGACCAACTATTCTGAAGTAATTGAACTTCTGTTGAGAAAAACTCGAAGCACATATAGTTGTAAAACCATAAATTTGGGTGTTGACTGTAAATGCAGTTGAAAATGTCCCTGTAGGTGTAGTCCATGTTTTCACAATTGCTGATATCTCTCCAAAATGAATCATTACTTCTTCTGATGCTTTATACCCATCACCTTTGACCGTGACAATTGTTCCAATTGTTCCTGATTCTGGACTAACTAAAATGATATTACCTACGAGAGTAAAATCAGGACTAAGTGTTATCGTTCCTGAAGAAATATACCCAAATATACTTATTGTCTTTGCACCATACACCTGGGTATCAACCGTAAAGGTCACCCGGAAAGAACCATCATTTGAAGAAGTTGTCGTTGCAATTGGTAATGTAGTTCCAAATTTAACTTCAATCGTCTCTGAACCACTAAATCCACAACCTTCTATAGTTACTATTGTTCCTACACTACCATAGGTAGGTGAATATAATGTTATGCCACGATTAATCACAAAATAGACTGTATCTTTATTTTGCGTCGTCAATCCTGTTACCATAACAGTAGTCGTTCCTGAAGGTTGAGTATCGACAGTAAAAGTTAAACTAAATGTCCCTAATGTACTTGAAGTTACTGTAGTTATAGTCTTATTTATCCCAAAATCAACTCTGACAGATTCTCTCTCTCCAAAACCATTACCTTCTATAGTCACCGTTTCCCCGACTAACCCTGATGTTGGATAGAAGTAAATAATTTTACCATCTATATAGAAGGTATTCTTATAATAAGGATTATTCAGTGTTGTGGAACCCATATTTCTTCCAACTACAGTAATCGTTACCGTCCCACCTATCTGGGTATTAACCGTAAATGAATAAGCGAATGTTCCTCCTACTGATATTTGGAACGGATTATTTTGAATGGGCTTAAAAGTACCAAACATAACAAGGACAGATTGACCGTTTCCCATATGTGAACAATACCCATCTCCAAAGACAGTAATTAGCGTCCCAACAATCCCATGCGATGGAGAAACAAGAGATACCCTACTCAAAATTCTGAATGTTACCGAATATGACCCGGTTGAATTTACTCCTGATGCGGTCACAGTTTTAGAACCCCAGGTACCTTCCACTAAGGTTGCTGGTTGAGTATCAACCGTGAAATAAGTAGAGAATGTCCCGTAGGCATTTGTGGTTGCAAAGGCTATACTTACCGTACTACCAAAACTAATCCTTACCTGCTCTGTCGCACCATATCCATCACCGACCACCGTTACTCGAGTCCATTCTATCGGTCCTGACTTAGGCGTTAAGGTAATAATCTTGGAAAGGATAAAGAAGGTATCACACGCCTCCCGCGTTCGAGAAGGATCATCACCCTCACTCTTCCATACATTCCACGCAAGTATTGTCGTTAGACCATAAGGTTGTGTATCTATAATAAAGTTAAATGTAAAGACACCTTTACTATCTACTTGCACTTCTTTATATTCTATCTGAGGAACAGTACCAAAATCAACCTTTACATACTCAGAGGCGATAAATCCATCACCCATAACCGTAATGTATGTTCCTACAGTGCCTATATTAGGTGAAACTAAAATAATATGTGGGGTTATCTTAAATTTCAAGTAGTCATATCCAGGACTATATGAATTAATTACCTGACCTGAATTCAAACCTCGGACTTCCATCGTCTTTGTCCCATAAGGTTGAACATTTATCGTAAATATAGTTGTCCATGAACCATACGCATTAGTGGTAACTAAATTAATCGTCGGCGTATTTCCTAAACTTATACGGATAGTTTCAGTTGCTCCAAATCCTGTCCCTTCAATCGTTACATAAGTTCCTACACTACCTATTCTTGGAGTATATAAGGTAATCTCGGGAATTATCTTAAAGGTAGTCTCTCTTACTTGCTGTGTCTTTATCCCGATAACTTTAATAGTCGTAGTGCCATAGATTTGTGTATCAACCGTAAATTCAGCACTAAACTCACCACTAACATTTGTTGTCGTAGAAACAATAGTAACCGTCGTGCCAAAATCAATTTGAATTACTTCACTCAAACCATAACCATTACCTGTTACCATAACTCGAGTATTTACTATTCCTTGAGCAGGATTAACCTGGGTAATATTAGGTCTAATATGGAAGAAATTAATACTATATTCCCTATGAGTATTTCCTGTAACTGTAATAGTTGTCGTCCCATACGGCTGAGGGATATTTGGATTAAATTCAATATCACTCCGTTCACCTATCACTGAAACCTCATATGGAGAACCCCCAACACTAATTAAAGTTCCAAAATCAACTTGCACCTGCTCTTCTATCCCATAACCGGTTACAGCTATTCGTATCTTATAATTACCAATTGTTCCATACATAGGAGTAACAGATGGAATAGATGGTATGATACGGAAATAGTCGTGCTGGTCTTCCCCTGAAATGATACCAAAAACTCTAACTGTCTTTGTTCCTAAATACTGCGTATCCACCGTAAATGTTGCTGCGAACACTCCATCATTATTTGAGCTAACTAAGGTAATACTTCTGGTTGTCCCAAAATCAATCTGGATAGTTTCACTTATGCCATAACCATTACCGGATATGCTTATCATCGTACTTACCGAACCTATTCTCGGTGCAAGATAGGTCAATGATTTATAAATCACAACTGTAGTTATTGTGCTGGCAAAGCTATTTAACCCAATACCAGTAACCGTAGTTGTTCCAGCAGGTTGGGTATCAATCGTAAATGATACGGTAAATGTCCCGATTTCATTACTTGTAGTCCTCGTAATAGTCGAAGTCCTACCAAAATTAATCACTACTGGTTCCAACTTATCATACCCTGTCCCAAATACTGTAACTATCGTACCTACACTTCCCTCTACAGGCTGAACAAATATCTTTGGCATAATCATAAATGAAACCTCTCTCTCGAACTGACCACCCCTGGCTATGACAGTCTTTGAACCATATATTTGAGTATCAACCGTCCATACTGTCCAGAATGTTCCTAATTCATTAGTTTTAGTTCCAGCTTCGGTATATGGTTTTCTATCTCCAAACCAAATATCAATACTTTCTGTTACTCTATACCCTGTCCCATGCAGGCTAACAAGGCTACCTACCGTCCCGGCAACTGGTGAAATAACAATATTAGGTAAAACACGATAAGATGTATCTTCTGCAAATTTATTGCTTTCATCACTTGCCGTTATCTTTACTGAACCATAAGGCACATCTTGTGAAGTAAATGTAGTGGTAAAGGAACCTGTATTATCCGCCGAAGTCTGTGTAATCGTTAGATAATGTCCAAAATCTATCCTTATGGTATGATTGGGACCAAAACCGGTTCCTTTAACCATAATAATCGTCCCAATTGTGCCTTCACCTGGCGAAACTAAAGTAATACCTTGAACTATCTCAAAGAAATTAATCGCACAGACACCTGATGGTGTGCCCTTAGCTGTAATAGTATTCGTGCCGTTCGACTGTGGTTGAATCTCAAATGATGTATTAAATTCACCATCAAAATTAGAAGTAGTTGTTGCCATTGGTATAAGATTCTGTGGCCAATAAACCTCAACTAATTCTGATGACCCATAACCATTACCTTGAACACTAACTATTGTCCCTACAGGTCCTTGAACAGGTGAAACAATGGTTATCTTTGGACCAATAGTGAAATAATTAACGGCTTCCTGTTTTGGAGCATTCACCTCATAAGCCAATACCGTTGCTGTTCCAGCAGGTTGTGTATCAATAGTAAATGTTACTGTAATAGTCCCATTACCTGAAGACGTAGTATTAGCCTTATCCATAACCGTATTATGCGGGTCTATCTCTGTCCCAAATTGAATCTTGACCGGTTGATTATTTCTATAGCCACTACCATATACTGTTACTACTAATCCAACTGTACCAGAAGATGGTGAAATCCTATAGATATTAGCAATAATCTTAAATGATGCTGTGGCTACCTCTAAAGAAAGCGTCCCTGTCGCCATAACTAATTTAGGAGAATGCGAACTATCCACAGGCTGTGTATCTACGGTAAAGATAGTATCAAATGACCCATTATGAATTGTCGAAACAGTCGTAATCGTTCGTGTCCATCCAAAACCTATGACTACTAACTCTGATGCACTGTAACCATTTCCTTTAATGGTTACAACAGTAGTTACTGGACCAGTAGTCGGTGTAATTAAATAAATATTAGATTTAATAGTCAGTGTGCCATAAGGATTACTGCCTGAATCTATTCCCGTTGCCCGCACTGTTGTTATTCCAACGGGTTGGGTATCGATAGTAAATGTCGTGTTAAAGTAACCTGCCGCATCGGTACTGGTAACATTTATACTCTTTGTCGTCCCAAAATCTATCCGTATACACTCACTACCTCTAAATCCATCCCCTTGCACGATAATTATAGTTCCCACAGTGCCGGTCTTTGGCGAAATTACCTTTACGGTTGCCTGAACGGTAAAGGTTCCACTTGCCTCTTTACTGGTATTTATTCCAACTGCTTTAATCGTAGTTATCCCTACTGATTGGAGATCAACCGTGAAAACTGCAGTGAACGAACCATAGGCAGTAGTTGTAATAAAGGTAATCGTAGGTGTTGTGCCAAAGTGAATATGTATTGGCTCTGTTGCACCAAATCCATTCCCTCTTACCATGACAGGTATTCCTATTGTCCCATCTTTAGGCTGAATCAGGATAATATTAGGCAAGATAGTGATCGTGCCTACTGCCTCTTCACTTCCCTTTGCCTTGACGGTAGTTACGCCATAAGGTTGGGTATTAATGGTAAAGGTAGTTGTCCAGCTTCCTTCTGCCACGCTGGATGCCAATCGAATATTAGAGTTAGTCCCAAAATCTATATGAATTGTCTTGGATGCCCCATAACCATTTCCACTTAGAGTTATGATTGTCCCTACTGTTCCTTCTTTTGGAGTAATGGAAATGATATTGGATGAAATACTAATTGTGCCTTTATCTGAAATCCCATCTCCAGAAGCAACAATCGTTGTTATACCATAAGGCTGGGTATCTATGGTAAAGGTAGTGGTAAATGAACCCTCGGCATAAGCAGATACAAATTGAATACTCCTTGTCGTCCCAAAGTCTATTTGAACCGTTTCAGATGCTCTATATCCATTACCTCGTAAAGTAATAATTGTCCCTATCGTTCCTTCGGTTGGCGAGATAAAGATAATCTTTGGTTCAATTCTAAATTTAACCTCGTAGGTAATCGTTCCTCCACACGCCCTAACTGTGGTCCAGCCATAAGGTTGGGTATTAATCGTAAAGGTAGTTGTAAAACTGCCACCTGCACTGGTAGAAACAGTGGTTATAGTTTGTGTCGTCCCAAAATTAACATAAACCGTATCATTCCCACAATAACCATCTCCAGATACGGTAACTATTATTCCTACTGTGCCGGAGGTTGGAGTAATATACACTAAGTTCTGTTTAATAAATGTATTATCAATGGCAAATATACCCAGGGCATCATTATAGGCTATAATAGTCGTCCGTCCATAAGGTTGGGTATTAATGGTGAATGTGGTTGAGAAACTGCCGTAGGCATCTGTTGAGGTAAAGGTAATACTTGGTGTCGTGCCAAATTTTATACGAATAGTTTGACTGGCTCCAAATCCATTACCGGTTATGGTTACGATTAACCCTACCGTTCCTTCTGTTGGTGTAACTCCTGTAATAGCAGGTTCTATTCTGAAAGTAATATAAGCCGGATAATTCGAGTTCAATCCTGTTGCTTTAATCGTTGTCGTCCCATATTTCTGGGTATCGATAGTAAAGGTAACCGTAATTGACCCTGATTCTACGGCAGTAACTGTATTAATGGTCAGGGTAGTTCCAAAATCTATCTGCACTAATTCATTACTCAGATAACCATTTCCATAGAGAGTAACTATCGTGCCTACAGTTCCCGCGGTGGGAGTAATCTGGACTAACTTCGGTGCTATCTTAAACAGTAACGAATATGCCGATGTGCCGGTATTTATTCCCCAGACGGTAATAGTAGTCGTCCCAATTCGTTGAACATCTACGGTGAAGGTAGTTGAGAACGACCCACATCCTTCTGAAGTAATCATAGTAATAGTCTGATTAGTTCCAAATTGAATTTGCACTGACTCATTACCACCAAATCCATTACCTGCTACCGTAACCACACTACCAACTGTTCCTTCTGTTGGTGTAACTAAAATAATATTCGGTCCAATAAAATAGGTATTGCTTGCAGATACATCTCCCTCTTCCATATCAACGGCAACAACCGTTGTCGTTCCATAAGGTTGAGTATCAACTGTAAATGTCGTTGAGAAACTACCTTGTGCATAAGTTGAGGTCATAGTAATAGTCTTATTTGTCCCAAAGAGAATATGAATGGTATGACTGGCGCCAAAACCATTACCGGTTACCGTCACTGTAGAACCAACGGTGCCATTAGGTGGTATAACTGTAGTAACCTTTGGTTTTATGGTAAATGTCTCGATTGCAGAATTGAGTGGACAGGTCGCCTTGATTGTAGTAACCCCACTTTGTTGGGTATTAACCGTAAAGGTAATTGTCCATGTCCCTGAAGCGTTAGCAGAAACCGTTGTAATTGACCTGGTAGTTCCAAAATCAATCCGCACGGTTGAAGCAGAACCAAAACCATCACCTTCTAATGTTACTATTGTCCCCACTGTGCCTTCTTTGGGTGTAGAGGTATAGATTTTTGCCATTACATAGAAGATATTTGATGCTCGCTTTTCGTATTCAAGCATTTGTGCATATTTATATGAATTCCAGGCAGTAAATGTAGTTGTTCCTGCTGGCTGTTGAATATTAAAGTCATAGACCAAACTAAATGTCCCTGCCTGACTGGCATAAGTACCACCATAAGGAGGTGCTGGTGGTGTTACACTAGAATCCGTACCATATATTGTCCCAAAATCAACATAAATCCCTTGACTTGCCGCATAGCCTGTGCCAAAGAGGGTAATTTGACTTCCCACCGTCCCTTTAGTCGGTGAAACCCAGACTAACTCTGGAATTATCTTGAATAAATCATCTACACCACCTGTATCATCATCTTCAAAACAAGAAGTTGTATCTGTGCCATAGATAGTCTTTGTTCCATAGGATTGGGTATCAACTGTCCATGTGCCATTAAATTCACCTCTATCCGTTGCCGTCGTAATCGCAATTGTTCGTGTCCAGCCAAATCCAATCAGCACCTCACCACCACCGGTATAACCATTACCCGAAACGGTAACTATAGTCCCTACCGTTCCCTTAATTGGAGTAATGCTAACAATATGTGGTACTATTCGTAAGGTATCTGTAGCTTGTTCACGACCTGTAGGTTCTTTCGGACCGATAGCCATCGCTGTCGTTGTTCCAAAGACTTGAATGTCAATGGTAAATGTTTTCGTAAATGTCCCTGAGGCATTAGTCGTAGCAATAGTAATGGTGGAATTATTACCAAAGGCAATACGGATATTGCTATTTTCAGTATAACCTCTACCTTCAATCGTAATTGTTGTTCCTACGGTAGCAGACTTAGGTGTAAGTGTAGTAATTATCGGTAAGATAAAGAAGTAATTGCGTGCCCATTGTGCTGTGCTCAGACCAATAACCTTAATAGTTGTCGTGGCAAAAGGCTGAGGTATAGAAACTACACTCTGATCGAATTTTGCAGTAAATGTCCCTTCTGGAGAGACTCTCGGGTGAGTATCTGGCTCAATAATCACAAATCCCGTATTAGCAACTAAACCATACTCTGTCCCATAATCAATTGTTATATTTTCTCCATTTACACCATCTCTACCAAAACCTGTTCCCTTAATAGTAATTATAGTTCCTATTGTCCCTGTAGTTGGACTAACCACAGTAATTTCTGGAATAAGAACAAAATATCTATACTGGTCAGGTCCTTTATTCCAGTATTCACCCCACTTATCTACTTCCTGAGTGTTAAGTCCTGTAGCCACAATCGTCTTGGTGCCAAAGTATTGGGTATTAACCGTAAAGATAGTAGCAAATGTCCCGGCATTGTTAGTTGAAACTGTGGTTATAGTTAAGGTTGTGCCTAAATCTATCTGCACTACCTCATTAGCACCATAACCATCACCCTGAATAAGAATTGTATCTCCTACCTGTGCCTTCCATTTATCTGGCACATCAAAATGTGGCACTTCTACTTGCCGACTGATTAGTGTAATATGTGAATTTATCTTAAATAAGTCATCACTGCGATGATTATCCAGATCAAAGACATCAGCCGCCACAATTGTATGTGTCCCTGCCGGCTGTGTATTTACCGTAAAGGTAATACTGAATGTTCCACAGGCATTTGTCTTTGTTTCGGTAATAGTGGTAGTCTGACCAAATGTTACCCGCACGGTAGCCGTAGCCGCATAACCATCACCAGCTATAGTTACAATTGTTCCTACAGACTGTGCCCTTGGTGTAACCAACCAGATATGCGAAATTATCTTAAAGGAATCTACATCCCTATATTCATCTTTATCAAAGTCATTGTATCCCATCCCTCCTGGTATCATACGAAATGCCTTAATAGTTGTCGTCCCATAAGATTGTGAATTAACATTAAATGTAATTGAAAATGTCCCATTATAATTTGCAGTCTGTTGGATTATTGCCCAGCTAGTCCCAAACTCTATCGTTACTGTCCCCTGACGATGATAACCATTTCCATAAACTGTAATTGGCAATCCTACCGTCCCCACAGTAGCGGTAACATAAACAATATTATGCGTAATCTTGAAATAAGTATGATATTGTGTAGTAGTCCGTTCCCCGACTGCATTGACCGTATGTGTTCCATAGCATTGTTCATCAACCGTCCATTGTGTTATAAAACTACCATTGCCTGCTGCAGTTACCGTTGTAATACTCATATTTGTCCCAAATTCTATACGAATAAGTTCACTACCACCATAACCTGTTCCACTTACCTCTACTACAGTTCCCACTGTTCCGGTAAGAGGTGTAATACTAATTCCAGGGATAATTATAAAGTAATCATAATCCTTTGTAATCTGACCTGTGGCTGTAATAGTAGTTGTTCCCACAGGTTGAGTATCAACCACAAATGTGGCACTAAATGTTCCATTAGGTCCGGCAGTAGACATAGTAATACTTATATGTGTTCCAAAATCAATCTGGACAATTTCACTTGCCAGATAACCACTTCCTATGATAGTAACTTGAGTCCCTACTTGCCCTGAAGGAGGAATTACACTTATAATTTCTGCCTTTATAAAGAAGTTATTAAATGCCTCTTGTTTAGACATACCTTCAAGTGTTCCTCTACTTCTTACCGTAGTAGTTCCTGCTGGTTGAGTATTAATAGTGAATATATAAGTAAACTGTCCAATACCATTACATGTAGTTATTATATTAAATTCAACTGTAGTTCCAAACTTAATTTTTAGCTCATCCCCTGCATCATAACCATCACCATAAATTGTTACCCGACTTCCTACTGTCCCTTGTGTTGGCGAAACGGTATGAATCCTGGCGATAATGGTGAAACTACCCATCAAAACTCGCCCTGATGTGAGTCCTGTTACCACAACACTCTTTGTCCCAAAAGTCTGCACATCAACCGTAAATGTCAATGAGAAACTACCGTATGCATCTGAAGTGGTAATAGTTATAGTCGAATTAACCCCAAACCTGACATGAATGGTCTCTGTTGCTTCAAATCCATCACCCGTAATAGTAACCACTGTCGTTACTGTCCCTATGGTTGGGGTAAATAGTGTAAATTGCGATAAAATATTAAATGTCCCGCTTGCCTGCTGACCTGTATTTATGCCTCTTGCAGTAATCGTTGTCCAGCCATATCGTTGAGGATTGATAGTAAATGTAGTGCTAAATGAACCTGAATCAGTCGTCCTGGTAACAATGATACTCACCGTCGTTCCAAAATCAACCTGTATCTCTTCACTCGCTCCAAACCCACTACCGGCTACTGTAACGATTGACCCAACAGTATTGGCTTGTGGCTCAACCTTGAATATCTCTGGCTTGATAACTATCAACCGATAATCTTGCACCAAATCAACCTCATTTATATCTGTGGCAATAATGGTTGTCGTGCCGTAAGGTTGCGTATTGATTGTGAAGGTAATTGTCCATGAACCCTGCGGTTTAGAGATAACCGTTGTAATCGTCTTTGTCGTTCCAAAGTCAATCTGAATAGTATGAGTTGCACCAAATCCATTACCGCTTACCATAATAATCGTTCCTACTGTGCCTTCTATTGGACTGTAATAAATAATTTGTGGCAAAATAGTAATGGTAGCAATTGCCTCCTCACTTCCTCTTGCCTTGATAGTCGTAATTCCATATCTCTGTGTATCGATAGTAAATGTAGTTGTAAAGCTGCCTTCGGCATAAGTTGAGGTAACTTGAATACTTGGCGTTGTCCCAAAGTCAAGATGAACTATCTTGTATGCCCCATAACCATTGCCTTTAACCGTGATAATTGCACCGACAGTCCCTGATGTTGGTGTAAGAGAGATAACATTTGACTCGATACTTAAAGTCCCTTCTGCCTTTATTACTTTACTATCGCTATGAGCAACAACAGTAGTAATTCCGTAGTGTTGGGTATCAATGGTAAAGGTAGTAGTGAAGCTACCTTCGGCATAAGTTGAGGTAGTTTGAATAGTTAGTGTTTTTCCAAACTCTATCCGAATGATGGTTGAGGCATCGTAACCATTACCTCTAATAGTAATTATCGTCCCTACAGTTCCAGAGGTAGGTGAAATAAGAATGATATTCGGTAGAACAGTTACACTGCCATAGCGATGTAATCCCTGGTCATCTCCATGAGCACCTACTGTCGTTGTGCCATAAGGCTGCGTATCAATAGTAAATGTTGTGGAGAAACTTCCTTGTGCATAGGTTGAGGTAAGTTGAATAGTCGGTGTAGTTCCAAATTCTATCCTTATTGTCCTTGAGTTGCCATAGCCATTACCACAAATAGTAATGATTGTTCCAACCGTGCCTTGCGTTGGTGACAGGTAGATGATATTGGGTAATATAGTAAGAGTCTTTTCTGCATTAATACCATCGCCATGTCCCTTTACTGTAGTTGTCCCATAGGGTTGAGTATCAATAGTAAATGTGGTAGTGAAGCTACCTTCGTCATAAGTTGAAGTAAGTTTAATAGTTGGTGTTCTCCCAAACTCTATACGAATCCTTCTATAAGCCTCAAAACCATCACCCCTCACTATAACTACCGTTCCAACTGTCCCTGTATTTGCGGTAACATAAACGATATTTGGCAGGATAAAGAATGTCAGGTTATCGGCATCGGCACCGGTAGTCATACCTGTTGCTTTAATCGTTGTCACACCATAAGGTTGTGTATTGATGGTAAAGGTAGTAGTGAAGCTACCTTCTAACTCTGCTGTCACAGTGGTAATCGTCATTGTCGTGCCAAAATCTACCTGGATTAACTCACCTGCTTTATATCCACCACCGCGTAATGTAACTACTACACCGACAGTTCCTTGAGTTGCAGTTACTGACACTAATTGCGGCTTAATCACATACTCAAACTTCCAACTGCTCTTGCCAGTCATAACCCCAATTGCCTCAATAGTCGTCGTGCCTATCGGTTGAGTATCAACCGTAAAAGTAGTGGTGAAGCTACCGCAGTATTCTGCAGAAACTAAGGTAATTGTCTCTGTCGTTCCAAACTTAATTCTTACTAACTCACTTGAACCATAACCATTACCTCTAACTGTAACTACACTTCCTACTATGCCTTCTTTTGGCGTAATTAGTATAATCTCTGGAATAATTCTGAGTCTATCATCATCTGAGGCAATATCTCCTGCAATAGCCTGGACATCCACTGCCACAATGGTCGTCGTGCCATAAGGCTGTGTATCAATGGTGAAGGTGGTTGAGAAACTACCGTGTGCATAAGTAGAAGTCATAGTAATCGTTTGATTAGTTCCAAAGAGAATATGAATGGTATGACTGGCGCCAAAACCATTACCTGTAACCGTAACTATTGTCCCTACTGTAGCTACCGCAGGAGTAACTGAAGTAATAACAGGTTTAATTCTAAATGATTCCGTAGCAAAGTTAAGTGGACAGGTAGCAGTAATTAAGGTATTACCACTCTGTTGCGTATTAACCGTAAAGGTAATGGTAAATGTTCCTGAGGCATTAGCAGAAACCGTAGTAATAGACCTGGTAGTTCCAAAATCAATCCGCACGGTTGTAGCAGACCCAAAACCATCACCTTCTAATGTTACTATCGTCCCCACTGTGCCTTGTTTCGGTGTAGATGTATAGATTTTTGCCATCACATAGAAGATATTCGATGCCTTCTTATCATCACCTTGTGGTATCGCGTGAGTATATGAATTCCAGGCAGTAAATGTGGTAGTGCCTGCCGGTTGCTGAATTCTGAAATCATACACACTACTAAATGTTCCCGCCTCACTGGCTGTTCCATAAGCAGGCAGGAGATGATCTACCTCCCAGTCTTCATCCTTATCTGTTCCAAAATCAACATAAATTCCTTGACTTGCCGCATAGCCTGTGCCAAATAATGTAATTTGTGTTCCTACAGTTCCCTTAGTCGGTGATACCCAGACTAACTCAGGAATTATCTTGAACAGGTCATCTACTCCACCCAGGTCATTATCTTCTACACCAGAAACAGTATCAGTAGCATAAATAGTCTTTGTCCCATAGAATTGAGTATCAACTGTCCATGTCCCATTAAATTCACCCGTTGGATTTGCCGTTGTAGTTGTAATCGTCCGTGTCCAGCCAAATCCAATCAGCACCTCGCCACCACCGGTATAACCATTACCATAAAGTGCAACTCTCGTTCCCACCGTCCCTTTAGTCGGTGTAATACTAACAATATGTGGCACTATTCGTAAGGTATTTGTAGCTTGTTCACGACCTGTAGGTTCTTTCGGACCAATACCCGTCGCTGTCGTTGTTCCAAAGACCTGAACATCAATGGTAAATGTCTTTGTCCATGTGCCTGAAGAATCTGTGCTCGCCATAGCAATCGTTTGATTATTACCAAAGGCAATGCGAATGATAGCATTTTCTGAGTAACCTTTACCTTCGATCGTAATTGTTGTTCCTACAGTGGCGGATTTCGGTGTAAGTGTTGTAATCTTCGGCAGTATAAAGAAATAATTTTGTGCAAACTGTTTGGTACTGCTACCATAAACGACAATAGTCGTTGTCCCAAATGGTTGGGGAATATCTACTATGTTTTGTAAAAATGCTACAGTAAATGTTCCTTCTGATGAAACTCGAACTGGTTCATAAGGAGGTTCGATACCCTCTACTCCATATTCAATATGAATCAATGTCCCATAATTAATCTCTAAATATTCACCATTTCCTAATTCATCTCGATGACCATAACCTGTTCCACACACAGTAATAATTCTTCCTACGGTTCCGGTAGTTGGAGTAACTACAGTAATTTCCGGGATAATGACAAAGTATCTGTATTGGTCAATACATTTTTGCCAATATTCACCCCATTTATCGACTTCCGAAGTTGTAACTCCGGTAGCAACAATTGTTTTTGTTCCAAAGTATTGCGTATTTACCGTAAATGTGGTGCTAAATGTCCCTGCATAATTAGTGGTTACCGTTGTTATTGTCAATGTTGTTCCTAAATCTATTTGAACCATTTCTGTCGCACCATAACCATCTCCAGTAATGAGAATAACATCTCCAACTTGTGCCTTCCATTTATCTGTTACCACAAAATGTGGTATCTCTGAAGTCCTACTAACTAAGGTGATATGTGAGGTTATTCTGAATTCATCGTTATCACAATGATTATCCAGATCAACTAAATCAGCCGCAGTTATGGTATGACTACCTGCTGGTTGTTCATTCACGGTAAAGGTAACACTAAATGTCCCGCAGACATTTGTTGAGACTTGAGTGATAGTAGTTGTCCAGCCAAAATTTATCCGAACTAAAGCCAAACTCGCATAACCATCACCAGCAACTGTAACAATTGTCCCCACTGACTGTGTCTTTGGTGTTACCATCCAGATATGTGAAATTATCTTAAAGCAATCAATATCACTATAATCTGGTGTATCCCATAAATCTTGTAATCCTGCTGGTCGGTCACGCTGAGCAATAATTGTCGTTGACCCATAAGGTTGGTCATTAACCGTAAAGGAAATGCTAAATGTCCCATTAATATTTGCCAACCGTTGTATCATTATTGGCACAGTGCCAAATTTTATCGTAACGGTGCCATTTCGATGATAGCCATTACCATAAACCGTAATTGGTAATCCAACCGTGCCTACCGTAGCAGTTACATAAACGATATTATGTGTAATCCTAAATTCCTTATTGAATGAAGTGTTTGATGGTGCACCAACAGCAGTTACAGTATGTGTGCCATAACATTGTTCATCAACCGTCCATTGTGTGCTGAAATAACCTGATGCCTGTGAAGTTATAGTCGTAATTGTTCGATTTGTGCCAAATTCTATGCGGATAAGTTCACTGCTACCATATCCAGTTCCACTTATCTGGACTATTGTTCCTACTGTTCCAGTTTCTGGGGTAATGATAATTCCAGGTGTAATGACAAAATATTGATATGCACCAGTAATCTGACCCGTTGCTTTCACCGTTGTCGTTCCCACCGGTTGAGTATCAACCGTAAATGTAGTACTAAATGTCCCATTTGGTCCTGAGGTAACCGTAGTAATCGTCAGATGCGTGCCAAAATCAATCGTGATAAGTTCTGCTGCCTTATATCCAGTTCCTTGAACCGTGACGGGTGTTGACACGGGTCCAGAAGATGGCACAACTGATGTAACTTCGGCCATAATAAAGAAATAATTATATGCTAACTCTTTAGACTTATTTGTCCCTCTACTCCTAACAGTTGTTGTTCCTGCTGGTTGAGTATTAACTACAAATGAATGGAGAAATTGTCCGTTAGAATTAGATGATTGAACCTCTGTAGATTCTTCATCCGTTCCAAATTTAAGGACTATATCTTCTATGGCAGAATATCCATCTCCTCTTATTGTAACAACTGTCCCTACCGTCTGACGATATGGAGTAACCTCATATATTCGCGCAATAATCTTAAATTTACCATAATCTACAACACCACTGGTTAATCCTTTTGCACTTATCGTCTTAGTTCCATAAACCTGGGTATCAACCGTAAATGTCATTGAGAAACTACCATAAGCATCTGTTGTTGTCATCGTAATAGTGCCAGTATTACCAAATCCAATACAAATCCCCTCGGTTGCACCATAACCATTTCCAGTTACCGTCACGATGCTATATATCTTTTCACCAGTAGTTGCCACAATAAGAGCTTCTACTACCCCAGATGTAGGTGTAATAAGTGTAATCCTTGGTAAGATAGTAAATGTGGATGTAGCAATAACATTTTCCGCTGCTGATAATGTTGATGTTCCACTTGCTTTAATTAATGTCGGTCCCTGTTGTTGAGTATCCACAGTAAAACTGATACTGAATGCCCCCAATTTATCAGTTCTGGTAATAATTCTGGGTCTTGTTGTCCCAAAATCAATTTGTATCCCTTCACTTATCCCAAAACCATTACCGGCTACTGTCACCTCACTACCAACAGTTCCTGATTGAGGACTAACTAAAATAATATTCGGTAGTATCTTCACGGTAAATGTTGCATCTTGTGCGCCGCTATTCACACCAATAACTCTAATTGTTGTTGTGCCATAAGATTGCGTATCAATTGTAAATGAGTATTCAAATTCACCTTTATAATCACTATTATACCAGATAGTTCTGGTTGGATTATTCCCAAACTCTACTCGTATTGGTTCCACTCGACCGAAACCGCTACCTTTTACTGTCACGGCACTACCTACACTTCCCGCATAAGGTGCCACTGAATCAATATGTGACAAGATAGTAATAAATGTCGAAGTCCCATCTTGTGAACTCATACCGATAGCAAAAATAGTTGTTGTCCCATAAATTTGGGCATTAATCGTAAATGTCGTGCTAAATGACCCATTATTTTCTGCCTGGGCAATAGTTGCTGTATTTGTAGTCCCAAATAATATATGGACTTGCTCATTAGAATAATAGCCATTACCTCGAACAGTAATTATTGTGCCAACTATCCCCTGGGTTGGAGTAACAAAGATAATCTCTGACCTTATCTTGTAAATATATCTTTCATAAGACTGCCCGGTGGATGACCCTACGGCTATAATACTTGTAGTTCCATAAGATTGAGTATTAACGGTAAATATGGCGGTAAAGCTACCCGAGGCAGTGCTGGTAACCGTAGTAATAGTCCGTTCCGTCCCAAAGATAATACTAATCATTTCAGTAGCACCAAACCCATTACCCGCAACTGTAACCCAACTACCAACAGTTCCTTCCGTAGGAACTATAGAGACAATATTAGACAGGATAACAAAAGTAGAAGTTGCTGTAGCTGGAGATGTTACTCCTGGAGTAGAATCAACATCCGTCGCTATAATCGTCGTTGTCCCATAAGGTTGAGTATTAATTGTAAATGTAACGGTAAATGACCCACCGCTTTTCATATTCATCTGGGTAATATTAATTGTTGTTCCAAAATGAATACTGGCACCATTTGCCGGATAATTAAATCCATTACCATAAACAGTAACTACTTTTCCAACCGTTCCAGAAGTTGGGGTAACATAAACTATCTTAGGTAAGATTTCGTAACCCAGAGAAACTTGTTTAGATACACTACTTTCATCTTTTGCCCAAACCTCTCTTAGTGGATAATGCATCTGTTCTGGAACTGTAAATATGGTTGAGAAACTTCCATGTGAATAAGAAGATGTTAGAGTTATGGTTGCTAAATCAACTCCAGTTACACCAAATAATATCGCTATCGTCTTAGAGGCATTAAACCCATTTCCTGCGATTGTTACTTTACTTCCTACTATTCCGGATTGTGGTGTAAAGACAATGATATTGGGTTCTATCTTAAATTCATGCCTGGCAATAATTCCTTTAGAATCAATAGCAGTTATCGTTGTTGAGCCATAAGGCTGGGTATCGATGGTAAAGATAACTGTGAATAAGCCATTTCCATCAGTTGATATACAAGTAATACTCAATGTCGTTCCAAAATCTACTCTTACATAATCGGTCCCTGTAAAACCATCACCGCTCATTGTCACTATAGTTCCTACTGTGCCCTGATTAGGACTAACATCAATTATCCTTGATAATATCCTGAAGAAGACGGTAGCAGTAGTTCCTGTATTCACACCTTTAGCTATAACTGTTGTTGTTCCTACAGGTTGCCCATTAACAGTAAATGTCGTACTGAATGAACCATAGTCCCCATCAATATTAACCAGTGGAACAATAGTTACTGTCGTCCCAAATGAAATCAGGATTTTCTCATTTGGAGCACCACCAAAACCATTACCCGCAATTGTCACCGTCGTACCTACAGTTCCATCACTCGGGTTAAATACCGTAATATTAGGTCTTATCTTAAACTTATCCTCTGCAGATATATTCTGTGCATCCTTAGCTTTAATCTTACAAGCATCACCACTTGCATAGTCTCCGTATGCATCAGCCCGCTGAGTATTGACCGTAAATGTAGTTGTCCAGCTACCATACGCTGTTGAGGTAACGGTTGTAATTGACGAATGCATACCAAATTGTATGACAATAGGACTTGTGGCATTAAATCCATTCCCACTCAAAGTAACTATCGTTCCGACTGACCCTGTTTGTGGGCTGACATAGATAATCTTTGGCAGTATCTTGTAGGTATTGCTCGCAGAGCCTAAACTACCGTAGCCAGTAATCGTTGTTGTGCCGTAAGGCTGGGTATTAATGGTAAATGAAACGCTAAATGTGCCATTGACATTAGCAGATACAGTCTGAATCGTCGGTGTCGTGCCAAAGCCAATCCACACCAACCCTTCTTTCGGATACCCATTGGCAGTAATCGTTACCACACTCCCAACCGTGCCTTCACTCAACTCTACCTTCCAAATAGCAGGTAGTATGGTGAATGTCCCATAATCTGTCTCTTGTGATGATCCTGAATATCTTGCTTCTACTGTTGTTGTTCCACCTGGCTGAGCATCTACCGTAAATCTTACCGAGAATGTCCCATCTGTGCTTAGCTCTTTTTCAGCTATCCAACCTGGTCGTATTCCAAAGATTATCTTTATGAAATCACCTGGATTGTTATATGGATATCCATTCCCTTCTACGGTAACAAAACTACCTACTGTCCCGGCTGGCGGACTAATCAATGTTATCTCTTGCGTCACCGTAAATGTAGCCTTTGCACTTGCTCCGGAGGTAGTTCCTGTCCCAACTATCCATTTCTCTCCATATTTCTGCGTATCTACGGTAAACACTGCCTGTAATACACCCAGTCTATTCACCTGACTAACTAATATCGTTGGTGTCTTACCAAATCCTATCACTACTTGCTCTGATGCCCCATATCCATTACCACACACCGTTACCATACTCCCTACGGTCCCGTATAGCGGTGAAACGGAAACAATATTGGGTATAATCCCAAACTCAGTCGAGGTCACTCTCTGTTCCAAATCTAAAACACTTATTCCTATTATAGTCGTTGTCCCATAAGGTTGAACATCTACCGTAAAGGTAGTGGTAAATGACCCCGTTACTTCTACTATCAAAGTCTTCCTTGTTGGTGTCTCGCCAAAGGCTATCCGTATATTCTCGCTCCTCCCATACCCTGTTCCTTGAACTGTCACTACACTACCTACCCTCCCTCTGGTCGGTGTTACTTTAAATATCTCTGGTATTATCTTAAAGAACTTATACGCACTCTGCTCTGCCTCCTGACTCAACCCAAATACCCTTATCGTCGTAGAACCATAAGGTTGTGTATTTACTACAAAATAAGTAGTAGTAATCGTAAATGTCCCATCTGCACTACTGTTACCACCTCCAGAACAACTTTGCAAACTACCAAAATCATAATATATAGGTATTCCCTGACCATAACCATTAACATCTACCCTCACTGGTGTCCCGACTGTCCCTATGGATGGTGTAACTAATATTATCTCCGGCATTACCTTGAAATACCTTATATCCTCTTGCTCTATACTCATCCCTCTGGCGATAACTGTCTTTGTCCCGTAAATCTGTGTATCTATAGTAAATGTCGTCCCAAATGTCCCTACTCCATTTGTAGATATAGTTGTAATGGTATTCTTATTCCCAAAACTTATCCGAATCAATTCACTCGCTCCATACCCATCTCCGGTAATCGTCACAAAACTACCTACTGTCCCTTTTGTCGGCGTGCTTGCTGTTATATTTACCTCTATCCTGAATGACCGGCTATATTGATGGTTATCTCTGTCATATAGCCCATATCCGGTAACTGTCCTTGTCCCATAAAATTGAGTATCTACGGTAAAGGTAATATTGAATGTCCCTCGTTCACTACTCCTACCCGTAGTTATCGTCTCTGTCGTCCCAAATTTTATCTGTATCTCCTCTGTTACAGCATATCCTGTCCCAATTACCGTGACTATCTTCCCTACTGACCCGGCAGTTGGACTAATCAATATCTCTGATGTAATCACAAATATTTCATCATCTGTGGGAGATGGAGTGAAATCAACTCCTTTTACTATCACACTTGTTGTCCCATAGGCTTGTGAATTTACAGTAAAGTAAACGGTAAATGTCCCATCTGTTGATGCCTCTAAATAATCATTTATTGGTTTACCTTCATATTCATAATCTGGATCTAATCCAAACTGTATCCAGATATCATCATTTGCCCTATATCCATCTCCTGATACGGTTACCCGTGTTCCTACTGTCCCTGTATCTGGTGTAATATCAAAGATATGTGGTAATATGTTGAACTCATCTGTATCCACTGCCCCTGAATTAATTCCATATGCCCGAATAGTATGTGTCCCATATCTCTGACTATTTACTGTAAATACAGCCGTAAATGAACCCATCGCATCTGAAGTAGCCGTAGTAATAGTTGATGTCGTCCCAAAGTCTATCTGAATTAATTCTGTGGCATTATACCCATTACCTCTAACGGTTACTACAGTCCCTACTGTCCCTTCCTTTGGTGTAACCTCGGTTATCCCTGTCTTAATACTAAATGTCCCGGTATCTTGTGTAGTTGAATTAATCCCATAAGCACGGATGGTGGTTATCCCTACTGGTTGGGTATTAACGGTAAATACCACACTAAATGTCCCGTTAATATTAGCACTAATGGTATTAATCGTCAAGGTCGTGCCAAAATCTATTTGCACTAATTCTGACTGCCCAAACCCATCACCGCTTACGGTTACCTGTGAATTTACTACCCCTTCTCTCGGATATATGCTGGTAATATGTCCGATTATCTTAAATTGTTTATATGCTTCTTCTAATTCATTACCTTTGCTGGGTAGTTGATATTTACCATAGGCTCGCACACTCGTAGAACCATAAGGTTGTGTATTAACTACAAATGAATGGGTAAATGTTCCACCAGGTCCTTGTATGTGCATCAAACTTACTATCTGGCTACTACTACCAAAATCTATCCAGACATACTGCTCACCACCTCCACTATATCCATCTCCTGATACCGATACTAATGTCCCTACACTGCCAATTGTCGGTGTAATCAATATCCGAGGAATAACTTTGAATTTAGTCTCTACCTGCCGCCCAGAACTCATCCCACTTATTATCACTGACTTCGTCCCATAATCCTGTATATCTACGGTAAATTTAGTTGAAAATGAACCATAGACATCGGTAGTAGTTATCGTCAGTGTCTTTGTCGTCCCAAATTCTATATGTATCGCCTCGGTCTGCCCAAATCCATTCCCGGCTATCGTTATTTCAGTTGTTACTACCCCTATAGTTGGTGTAAAGGTGATTAATTGTGAAAGTATATTAAATGTCCCTACTGATTCTTGTCCTGTATTTAATCCAGCTGCCTTAACTGTCGTTATCCCATACCTCTGGGTATCTATCGTAAATGTGGTTGAAAAACTACCTCGTTCAGATGTCCTTGTCGTAATAATCGTCTTTGTCGTCCCAAAGTCTATCCTTATTTCCTCGGTTGCTCCATATCCTGTCCCTAATACCGTAACTATCGTCCCTATTACACCCTCTGTTGGTGAAATCCACACGATGACCGATTTAATGGTAAATGTCGCATATAACTGCTCGGCTACATTCACATCGATTATTGTCATCGTTGTTGTCCCATAAACTTGCGTATCTACCGTAAATGTAGTTGAGAATGACCCATACGCCGTGCTACTTATCGTTGTTATCGTTGCCTCTAATCCAAAACTTATTCGTATCAGACTGCTCGCACTATACCCATTACCGGCTACACTTACTATCGTCCCTACTGTCCCCAAACTCGGTGTCCACTGGATAATGGCTGGCTTAATATCAAATGTCTCCGTTTGCTTACCAGCATCTCCAGATGTTACACCTCTTATGACTATAGTGGTTGTTCCATAAGGTTGGGTATTGACGGTAAATGTAGTTGCAAATGACCCACTCTCATTTGCCCTTGTCGTGGTAATCGTATTAATCGTCCCAAATGATACCCTGATTACCTCTGAAGCTGAATAACCATTACCAGTTACCGTTACTATAGTCCCTACTATCCCTTGTTTTGGTGTAGTTATTATCTGCGTGGTAATCGTAAATGTATTTGCCGCCTCTGCCCGGGTTGTGCTTCCTATAGCTACTATCGTCGTAATTCCTATCGGCTGAGTATTTATAGTAAATGTTGTTGAGAAACTACCCTGTGCATAACTTGAAGTTGTAGTTATCGTCCTTGTCGTCCCAAAATGGATATTGACTAATTCACTTGCCCCATATCCATTACCTGCTATGGTAACTATTGTCCCTACTGTCCCTGTCTTCGGTGTAACTAAGAATATAACTGGATTTATCTTTATTGATTGAAAAGCTGATATAGTTATTCCTAATGTCCTATATGCCTTTATCGTAGTCGAACCATACGGTTGAGTATTGATAGTAAAGGTAGTGCTAAAACTACCTTCTGCAGATGCTCCAGGACAAACGATTATACTCGTTATCCCAAAATCTACTATCACATCTTCATTCCCAAAATATCCATTTCCTGCTATCGTTATTATCGTCCCTACTGTCCCCTCTGTTGGCGATACATACCAGATATGCGGCATTATCTTAAAGATATTATTCTTCTGTGCACTTGCACCTGCCTCAGTCTGTGACTGGGCTATAATGGTCGTCGTCCCATAAGGTTGAGTATCTACGGTGAATGTAGTAGTGAATGAACCATACATAGTGCTGGTGACTGACTGAATTGCCCCTGCCCGTGTCCCAAATTTAATATCTATCCCACTACTGGCTGGATAACCATTACCTCGAACCGTCACTAAACTACCGATACTGCCAGAAGTAGGCGTTATCTCGATTATCTCGGAGAGGATAAATACCGTCAAATTCTCTGCTGAGCCTCTTGAAGTTATCCCTTCGGCAATAATCGTCGTTGAACCATACGGCTGTGTATCGATGGTAAAGGTAGTTGTGAAGCTTCCTTCCAGTGTCGCAAAAGTCGTAGTAATTGTCTGTGTTCTCCCAAATCCAATTCGCACTTCCTCATTGCTCAAATACCCACTACCCTGTAATGTTACTATTGTCCCGACTGTCCCTCTATCCGGCGTTACATACACTAATTTCGGAACTATCTTGTATTCCCACTTCAAGACTGGATAGTTTGAACTCATCCCTCTAGCAATAATGGTCGTCGTGCCCAAACTCTGTGTATTGACTGTAAATCTCGTGCTGAAACTACCTATACCATCACTGCTCGTCATCGTTATCGTCCCACATGTCCCAAAAACAATATGCACTAATTCACTGGCACTATATCCATTACCTGCAACAGTAACGATACTCCCTACTGTCCCTTCTTTAGGTGATATAACGATTATCTCTGCCAGGATACTCAATGTCCCACCCGCCTGAATACTATCTCCATAAGCCGTGATACTGGTGGTGCCATAAGGTTGCGTATCTATTGTCCAGGTAGTCGTCCAACTCCCTTCTGCGTAGGTAGAGGTTAGTTGGATAGTCCGTGTCGTGCCAAAGGCCAGCCGCACCTGCTCTGAGGCATTAAATCCATTACCACGAATAGTGATTACCTTCCCTACTGTCCCTTCGGTTGGGCTAATCATAATGATATTTGCCAGAATCGTCAATGTCCCAAATGAACTTATTCCCTCTGTCCCATAAACCGTAATGGTGGTCATCCCATAAGGTTGGGTGTTAATCGTAAAGGTTGTGGTAAAGCTTCCCTGAACATCGCTCGATGTCATTTGAATCGTTCTGGTCGTCCCAAAGTTGAGCCGCAATCGCTCCTGACTATGATACCCCGTGCCTCTGATGGTAATCACCTCACCTACTGTCCCGGTTGCTGGAACAACTAAGATAATGACTGGTTTGATGGTAAATGTGCCACTGGCATTCACATTATCGCTATCTGTTGCCTTCACTGTGGTTATGCCATAAGGCTGCGTATCTACGGTAAATGTAGTGGTGAAACTCCCTTCGCCATAACTTGAGGTAATCTGAATTGTTCCTATTGTCCCAAAATCTATCCGAATCGTCTTTGATGCACCAAATCCATTCCCTCGCACAGTTACTATCGTCCCCAGTGTCCCTTCGCCTGGTGTTATCAGAATGATATTGGGTAGAATGGTGTATGTCCCGATGGCTGATTCATCTCCCCTTGCCTTGATAGTGGTGATACCGTAAGGTTGCGTATCGATGGTAAAGGTAGTCGTAAATGACCCTTCTGCATAAGTTGAGCTAGTTTGAATGGTTAGCGTTGTGCCAAAGTCTATCTTCACTATCTTCCCTGCTCCATAACCATTTCCTCGCACCGTCACCAGACTACCTACTGTCCCTTGTTTTGGCGTAATCAAGATAATATTGGGCAGGATACTTACTGTCCCTTCTGCAAATACCTCACTGCCTTCATGCCAGGCCTTAATCGTAGTTATGCCATAGGGCTGGGTATCGATAGTAAAGCTGGTGGTAAAGCTTCCTTGTGGATAACTTAAAGTCGTCTGAATTGTGCCAACTATACCAAAGTTAATGCGGATGAGTTTGGTCGCTCCATACCCATTCCCACTGACTACTATGATTGTCCCTACTGTCGCCTGTTTGGGTGAGATGTAGATAATATTTGGCTGGATAAAGACCGTTAGATTGGCAGAACTGTAGCCTGAATTTACACCTACTGCCTTAATTGTAGTTGTCCCATAAGGTTGTGTATCAATCGTCCAGGTGGTTGTCCAGCTACCTTCTTGAGCCGCTGAAACTACGGTAATTGTTTGGGTCGTGCCAAAATCTATCTGCACTAACTCCCCTGCTTTATACCCACCGCCTCGTAAGGTCACTACTGTGCCTACTGTGCCTTTGTCTGGTGTTACACTGACTAATTGCGGTCGTATCTGGTATGTGGCTGAAGCAAATTGTTGACCTGTTTGAATACCTACGGCGGTAATGGTCGTTATGCCTAAAGATTGCGTATCAACGGTAAACACTGTCGTCCACGAACCATAAGCCTCACTCGTGGTTATACTTATCGTCCGGGTATTCCCAAAATGAATATGTATTACCTCTGTCCTGCCATATCCATTACCACGCACCAGCACTTCACTCCCAACTGTCCCTTCTGGTGGCTGAATAAGAATGATATTTGGTGTAATGACAACGCTCTGAGTTGCCCGCACATCCTCTGTCAGACTCACATCTACAGCCGTAATTGTCGTTGTGCCATAAGGCTGAGTAGTGATAGTAAATGAGGTAGTCCATGAGCCAAAGGCAGTCGTAGAAACGGTAACTAATGTTGGTGTCGTGCCAAAATCTATCCGCACCGAAGTGGCACTACCATACCCATTCCCACTCACCGTAACTATTGTTCCTACTGTTCCTGTTTGTGGGCTGACATAGATAATGTTGGGCAATATCTTGTAGGTATTGGTAGCAAAGCCAAGTGCGCCGTAGCCAGTAATCGTGGTTGTGCCGTAAGGCTGAGTATTGATGGTAAATGAAACACTAAATGTGCCGTTAACATTTGTTGATGTCGTCTGAATCGTCGGTGTCGTGCCAAAGCCAATCCGCACCAACCCTTCTTTCGGATACCCATCTGCCTTAATCGTTACCACACTCCCCACCGTGCCTTCAGTCAACTCTACCTTCCAGATAGCCGGCAGAATGTTGAAGCAACCAGTATCTGATTCGAGAGAAGAACTAACATTTTGTGCCTTCACCGTCCTTATCCCACCAGGTTGAGTATCTACGGTAAATGTAGTTGAAAATGTCCCATTTGTTGTAGTAACAATATCTTTCCGAACTTCTGATACTCCAAAGTATATCCTTATATCCAAAGCCACTGATGCATATCCATTACCTTCTACAGTGACTATTGTTCCTACTGTTCCTTGAGGTGGTGAAATTACTGTAATCTTTGCGGTAATCTTAAATGTATTGGTAGCAGCGGATTCACCACAGATAGCACCTGTGCCTACGATAAGCTTACCATCATAACTCTGGGTATCTACCGTAAATACAGCAACAAGCAATCCTACCGCATCTGTAGTAGCAATCGTAATAGTTCTTGTTTTACCAAAACCTATTAGAACCTGTTCTGATACAGAATAACCGTTACCTGTTATTGTAATTTGAGTTCCTACTGACCCACTTGTTGGAGATACACTTATAATATTAGGTTTGATTGAGAAGAAGAAAGTAGTGCTTGTTGCCCTTTGCTCAGGACGAGATATACTTATACCTATAATCGTTGTTGTGCCATAAGGTTGGGTATCTACTGTAAATGTAGTTGTGAACGAACCACTTACTTCTGAAGTAAGAATAGTAATCGTTGAATTGATACCAAATGCAATTCTTAATGCCTCACTCTTACCAAATCCATTACCATAGACTGTAACTTGACTCCCTACTGTTCCCAAAGTAGGATAAACATTGGTAATTTTAGGCAGAATCTTAAACCAACTAAATGCTGAATGTTGTGTTTGTTGCCCCTTTGCCTCTACAGTAGTAGAATCATACGGTTGAACATCGACATTAAACCTAGTAGTAAATGTTCCTATTAAAGAACTCCTATCTAAGCTCTGATTAATATTAACTCCTGTGTAACCAAAGTCAATCTGTATCAATTCTGTAGCACCAAAACCATTCCCTTCCACTGTAACATTAGTCCCTACAGTGCCCAAAGATGGTGTAACCAATATAATGTTAGGTATTATCTTATAGGATTTAGTTACCTGCTGGGATGTATTTTGACCTGTCATAGTAACTGTCTTTGTGCCATAGATTTGGGTATTAACGGTAAAGGTAGTAGCATAAGTTCCATCTACAGTAGTAGAAACAGTAGTAATACTTTCTGTATTACCAAAATCTATTCTGACTAATTCACTGGCGCCATATCCTGTTCCTTGGATAGTAACAAAACTCCCTACTGTGCCCTCTGTAGGTGTAAATATAGGTATATCTACCTCTATTCTGAACCACTCATCTGCCTTATGTTTTTGCATATCATTCAATCCATAACCAGTGATTGTCTTTGTCCCATAGTATTGTGTATCTATAGTAAAGATAGTGGTAAAGGTTCCATCTTGATTGGTAGAAGTCATAGTAATAGTTGTGGTTTTACCAAAGTCAATTCGGATTTGTTCATTAGCCGCATACCCTGTCCCTTGAACAGTTACTATGCTTCCCACCGAACCATTATTTGGTGTAATTACTATCTTAGAGGTAATCACAAAAACAGTTTCATCTGCTATCATTGGAAGACTTTCTCCCTCAACTTTAACAGATGTAGAACCATAAGGTTGAGAATTAACCGTAAAGTAGATAGTAAATGTCCCATTTGGAGATGCGTTTGAATATCCATCTATGGGTTGACCTTCGTATGGCCAGTTGGTTTCGTTTCCAAAATAAAGTCTAATCTGGTCTGATACTTTATATCCATCACCCATAACAGTAACTCTTGTTCCCACTGTTCCTGCAGAAGGTGTGATATAGAATAAATGTGGTAAAATCTTGCAAGAATTATAAGCCTCTACGGTTGAAGTAATCCCATAAGCCCGAATGGTATGAGTTCCCCAGCGTTGTTTATCTATGGTAAAGATAGCGGTAAATGTTCCAAAACTATCAGGTGTTGCGGTAGTAATGGTTAAAGTATTACCAAAGTCTATCTGGACTGTCTCACTGGTCTGATAACCCATACCTCTTACGGTAATGGATGTCCCCACCGTTCCTTGCTGTGGTGAAACAAAGAAGATAGTAGGTTTAACCGTAAATGTTCCGGTATTTGAAGTTTGTGAGGTAACTCCATAAGCACGAATAGTGGTTATGCCTTGCGGTTGCGTATCTACAGTAAAGATAGCAGTAAATGTGCCTTTGACATTAGCAGTTACAGTAGTAATAGTCCTGGTAGTGCCAAAGTCAATTTGCACAAGTTCACTGCTTCCAAATCCATCCGCAGTGATAACTACTTGAGAACCTATCGTCCCAGCACTTGGCGCTACCGTAAGGATATGACCGATTATCTTAAAGTAATTGTAGGCGGTAGGTATCCCAAAAGGTTTTACAGATGCTGAGTAATAGTTTTGGGCAGTTATTGTTGTGCTACCTGCAGGATCCTGGAGAATAATAAATGTAGTAGTAAATGTCCCATATTGACCCACATTGTCAGAAAATTCCTTATATTGACTACCACACCAAAGTTTAATCGAATTACCTCCACCTTCATAACCATCTCCCCATACCGTTACTAAAGTACCCACAGTACCATCTTGAGGAGAAACAATAAATATCCTTGGAATTAGAGTAAATGTTCCTATTACCTCTCGGTTAGAATTACTGCCTTTAACCTTTATATCCTTTTCTCCATAATTTTGGGTATCGACCGTGAATATTGTAGAGAAGGAACCATAGGCATCTGTAGAAGTAATTGTTATAGTTTTTGTCGTTCCAAAATCTATCACAATCTGTTCTGTCCTATCAAATCCATTACCAGTAATAGTAATAATCGTTGTGATAGGTGCTGTATTAGGACTGATAAGGGTAATATTAGAAAGTATATCAAATAATCTTATGGCAGTCTGACCTGTAGTTAGCCCTTGAGCAGTAATAGTTGTAGTCCCATATCGCTGCGTATCAATTGTAAATGTAGTTGAGAACGAACCATAGGCATCTGTAGAGGTATATGTAATCGTTTGGGTAGTGCCAAAATGGATATGGATTGCTTCGGTTCCACCAAACCCATTACCGGCAACGGTAATAATCTTTCCTACTGTTCCTGTAGATGGTTCTACTTGCCAGATTGCCGGCAGGATAGTAAATGTAGCTTCATCTATTACTGTAGGTTGCGTGGTATCAATTGCCTTGATAGTCGTTGTGCCATACTGTTGCGTATCAATAGTAAATGTCATTGTCCAGCTTCCTTCAGCATAAGTAGAGGTAATCTGAATAGTCTGTATTGTGCCAAAATTAATCTGGATTAATGCACTTGCCCCATATCCATTACCTCTAACAGTAACTATTGTTCCTACCGTCGCTTTATCTGGAGTAACTGATATAATATTAGGTAGAATGGTAAATGTGCCATAGGCAGGATAATCAGATATCTGTCCTGTTGCCTTGATAGTAGTTACACCATAAGGTTGAGTATCTATGGTAAATGTAGTGGTAAATGAACCTACTGGACTTGCCGTTATACTCTTGATATTAAAAGTAGTCCCAAAGTCAATGTATATATTCTCATCTGCTTTAAACCCATCACCTTCTAATCTCACAATAGTACCCACTGTGCCTGTATTCGGACTGATTGATGTAATCACCGTAACTATCTTAAACCAAGAAGTATCTGTCCCGACTGGAGAAATAGCAAGTATGGTAGTAGAACCTATTGGTTGGGTATCTACCGTAAAACTAACCGTAAATGTCCCATAGACATCTGTAGAGGTAAGGACAATACTAACTGTGGTGCCAAAGTTAATTTGGATAGGTTGACTAGCTCCAAATCCATCACCTTTTACCGTTACAATAGTCCTCACCGGACCTTCTGAAGGAGAAACAGAGAAGATATGTGATTGAATAAAGAAAGTATTATATGCAAAAATGTTGGGGTCGTTCTGTCCAATTGCGGTAATAGTTCTAATCCCATAAGGCTGTTTATTTATAGAGAAGACAGCGCTGAACGTCCCTGCTATCCCGTCAACCCGTGGATTAGGAACAACTATTCCCTCTTTAGTTCCAAAGTCAATCCTTACATACTCATTAGTCCGATACCCATTCCCCGCAATTGTAATCATTGTCCCCACTGTTCCTTCCGAAGGTGTTACTAACCAAACCGCCGGTTTTATCTTGAAGGTATAGGTAGCAAATAGGGCTGGATTATATGTATCGGTTACCTTTACTGTATGCGTACCATAAGGTTGAGTATTAGCTGTAAATACGGTTGAGATGGAACCATTAACCGCACTCTGGATAGTAACACTCAAAGTCTGCCCAAATTCTATGACTATATCCTTACTTGAACTAAAGCCATTACCCATAACCGTAATCGGTGTGCCTACTGTTCCAGAGTTAGGTGTATATAAAAATACCTTATGGAGAATCTTGCACGAGATTGTAGCTGGACTGGAAGATATAAGTCCTGTTGCCATAACCGTAGTCGTGCCGTAGGCTTGCGCATCAATGGTAAAGGTAGTGCTGAATGAACCATAGGTATTGGCTGTAACTGTAGTTATCGTCTTGTTTGTGCCAAAGTCTATTCTTACCAGCTCACTGCCACTAAAACCATCAGCGGTAAGCATAACTACTGCCCCAACTGTTCCTTCGGTAGGAGTAATGCCGGTTAGTTTGGTTAATATTCGATACTCAAATCTTTCAGAAGAAACAAAAACATTCATCCCCACTGCCTTAATAGAGGTTGTGCCATAAGGTTGTGTATCAACGGTAAATGTTGTCGTCCAACTCCCGTGGGCATAAGTTGAAGTGGTAATAATTGTTGGTGAACTACCAAACAGAATATGGATTAAATCACTTGCCCCAAATCCATTACCTCGCACAGTCACAAAACTCCCTACTGTGCCTGAAGTTGGAGTAATGGAGATGACATACGCATTTATCGCTACCGTGCCTTTAGCGAATACCCCTGTTAATCCAAAAGCCTGAATAGTAGTAATCCCACACGGCTGAGTATCTATGGTAAAGGTGGTGCTGAAACTACCTTCGGCATAGGTTGATGTCCGTTGAATCGTTGGAGTAGTCCCAAAGGCTATACGAACAAGTGTGCTGGCATTAAACCCATTGCCTCTGATAGTAATAATCGTCCCTACACTTCCATCGGTAGGGCTGATATAAATAATGTTTGGCAGGATAGTAAATGTGCCCTCTTTAATTGCATAACCACTTGAAGCCTTAATGGTAGTTATTCCCCATCTTTGTGTATCTACCGTAAATGTAGTGGAGAAACTACCCTCTGCATAAGTAGATGTCAGACGAATATCCGTTTTGTTGCCAAAGTGGATACTAATAGTTGTCGAAGCCTCAAATCCATTGCCAGTAATGGTAATGGTTGTTCCCACCGTTCCTTCTGTCGGCGTAATCAAGGTAATATTAGGCAGGATAGTAAATGTGCCAGAAGCATCTTCACTACCGTGTGCCTTAATTGTCTTCACAGAGTATGATTGAGTATCTACCGTAAATGTGGTTGTCCAGCTACCTTCGGCATAAGTAGAAGTAGATTGAATACTTGCAGTCCTTCCAAAATCTATCCAGATAGTCTTTGATGCCCCAAAACCATTACCTCTCAAGGTAACTATTGTTCCCACTGTCCCTGTCTTTGGACTAATCTGAATAATGTTTGGCGTAATTGCAATCGTGCCCCAATCAGACTCATCGCCATGAGCAACAACCGTAGTTATGCCAAAAGGCTGGGTATCAATGGTAAATGTGGTGGTAAAGCTACCTTCGGCATAAGCAGAGGCTAACTGAAGTGCAGGTGTAGTTCCAAAGGCAATAGTTATCGTCTTTGAAGCACCAAAACCATTACCCCTGATAGTGATAATCGTTCCTACTGTCCCTGTAGTTGGTGATAAATAAATAATCCTTGATTTAATAAAGAATGTCTTTTCTGCCTGAGTGACAGTTCCATAGCCGGTAACAGTTGTGCTACCATAGGGCTGGGTATCAATAGTAAAGGTGGTGGTGAAACTACCCTCGATAGATGTCTGTGTAGTCTGGATAGTTGGGCTTCTACCAAATCCTATACGAATATCTTCATTTGCCTTAAACCCATCACCTCTAACCGTAACTACAAGCCCTACTGTGCCTTCAGATGGGGTAACATAAACAATATTAGGTTTAATGAATACCTCAAAGTTCTCTGCCCCGAATCCTGATGAGCACCCGGTTGCTTTGACAGTCGTCGAACCATACGGTTGGGTATCAATGGTAAATGTTATGGTAAAGCTTCCTTGTGCCACGGCAGAGACTACCGTAATCGTTTGCCTTGTGCCAAAATCTATTCTCACTAATTCATTTGCCTGATACCCACCACCGCGCAAGGTTACGATTGTCCCAACAGTGCCTTGCGTTGGAGTAACTGAAACCAATCTTGGCGTAATACGGAAGGTAACTGTAGCTACCTGTTGCCCTGTAGATATACCAACCGCAGTAATAGTTGTTGTCCCTAAACCTTGAGTATCAACGGTAAATGTAGTGGTAAATGACCCATAGGCTTCAGTTGAAATAATGGTAATAGTCTTTGTCGTGCCAAAGTGGATGTGTATCCCTTCAGATGCCCCAAAACCATTACCTCTAACCGTAACTCTACTTCCTACCGTCCCGGATAGTGGGGTAACCAATATAATATTTGGTTTAATGGTAAATCTATTTGTCGCACTTACTAACTCACCATCTATCGTCTCAAAACCAGTGATAGTTGTAGTTCCGTAAGGTTGTGTAGTAATAGTAAAGGTGGTAGTGAAGGAACCATAGGCAGTTGTAGAAACTGTTCTCAGCCCCAGCGTTGTGCCAAAGTCAATCCGCACCGTAGTTGCACTTCCGTAACCATTACCCCTAACCGTAACAATTGTCCCTACTATTCCTTCTGTAGGTGTAACTGAGAAGATAGCCGGCAGTATCTTGAATGTATTCGTCGCAAAATCTAATCTGCCATAGCCGGTAATGGTAGTTGAGCCGTAAGGTTGGGTATTGATGGTAAATGTGGTGCTGAAACTACCATTGACATTGGCGGAAACCTGAGTAATAGTTGGTGTTGTGCCAAAGGCTATCCGCACCGTCTCTGATGAAGAGAATCCTGTTGCTTCTATGGTAATTACTGTGCCGACAGTCCCTATCTTTGGACTTACAAACCAGATTTGCGGGAGAATATAGAAACTACTATATGCATTTCTCTCACTATTATTTGGATATCCTCTTTCATAGGCTTGAATAGTTGTTGTCCCACCAAATTGAGTATCTACGGTAAAGTAATGTATAAATTCACCCGTTGCAGTTGTTGTCCCTTGTAAGAATGGGTCATTAATCTTCTCTGTTCTATTACCAAAGAAAACAAGGATTTGGACACTTGCGGCATAACCATTACCTTTAATAGTTATGGGGGTACCAACCGTTCCTCTATCTGGACTTACTGAATAGACATTTGGTAATATCTTAAATGAGCCTGTTCCTATCTCTTGAGAAGTAGTTCCTGTTGCAACGATAAGTTTGGTATCATAAGGTTGGGTATTCACAGTAAATGAGCCATTTAACTCACCTCTATCTAGGCTGGCTTTAATCGTAGCAATACTCTGGGTATTGCCAAAACTAATCTGGACATTCTCTCCTCTCACATAGCCATTCCCATAAAGTGTAATCTTACTTCCTACTGTTCCTTGGAAAGGAGTAACATAGACTAATTTAGCCTTAATACAGAAAGTAATGGTCGCTCGATGTAAATTCGGTGCCGCCAATCCAACACTTACTATCGTCGTTGTTCCGTAACCCTGGGTATCAACAGTAAATACTGCCTCAAATGAACCATTATCTCCTGTTGAGACAACAGTAATACTTGTATGAAGGCCAAACTCTATTCTTACTAATTCACTTCTACCATAACCATTACCTGTTACCGTTATCTGGGAGCCAACTGTCCCTGAGATAGGGGTAACTTGAGTAAGGTTTGAGATAATATTGAATGTCCCAGTATCAGACATAGGAACATCATAACACCAGGCTACTATCGTGGTAATTCCATATGGCTGTAGATTAACATTAAAGTAAGAGGTAAAGGTACCATTCTGGCTTGTTTGTTCATCGCCACCACCTAATAACTGAATTGTTGGCGTAGTACCAAAACTAATCTCTATATGCTTTTGACTCCCATACCCTGTTCCACTAATAGTTACCGTTATTCCTACTGACCCAGAAGTTGGTGTAATTAAGATAATATCAGGAATAATCTTGCACGAGTGAATATACCACTTACCAGAAGATAACCCTGTTGCAATAATAGTATGCGTGCCATAAACTTGCGTGTTAATAGTAAAGGTAGTGGAAAAAGTACCGGCTATACTGGTGCTAACTTTAGTAATCGTAGTAGTATTCCCAAAATCTATCTGCACTAACTCGTTTCCACCGTATCCAGTGCCTTCTACAGTAATCACACTACCTACTATGCCAAATGTTGGGCTAACTGATGTAATCTGCACATCTATCCAGAAGCGCCAATCATCCCCTACTGAGCGATGTCCTAAACTATCCTCTGCCTGAATAGTCTTTGTCCCAAAGTATTGAGTATCTACCATAAATATTGTTGTAAATGTACCCATAGCATTTGTAGTTACTATGGTTATGGTTCGATTTTCACCAAATTCTATTCTTATCTGTGATGTTGCCGCATATCCATTACCGGTAATAGTCACCGGGCTACCAACTGTTCCTGAAGATGGACTAATTGAAGTAATCCTGGCAAGAATAGTAAATGTTCCATAATCAAATACCTGCTGATCAACTTTCCTCCCATCAGCACAAATTGTAGTAATTCCATAGGGTTGAATATTAACATCGAATTTACTCTCGAATGTCCCTTTATTGGTAGAAGACCCTGTAAAGATATAATAAGTATTCCCAAAATGAATATATATATCACCACTGGCATAATATCCATTACCATATACAGTTACCTCACTTCCTACTGTTCCTTCAGAAGGAGTCACCAGGGTAAATCTTTGGGTTATCTTAAAGGAAGATGTTGCCGAGGCACCTGATACTATACCTATGGCTAAAAGTGTCTTTGAACCATAAGCCTGTATATTAACCGTAAAGGTGGTAGTAAATGAACCGTAACCATCTGCCGTAGTAGTAGTAATAGTAGTAGTATCCCCAAAGGCTATCCGAATCGACTCTGATGTTTGATAACCAACACCCCTTATAGTTACCGTACTACCTACCGTTCCGTCCGCTGGGGTTACCAAAACAATACTTGTCTTGATAAAGAATGAGTTTTGGGCAGAGGTAATTTGACCATGAACAGTAATTGTGGTTGAACCATAACCTTGGGTATCTACAGTAAATGTGCCATTAAAGTATCCTAATCCATTTGTGGTGATAGTAGAAATCGTTCGAGTTGTACCAAATTCTATTTGGAGAGGTTCTGACTCACCAAATCCATTACCTGTTATTGTAACCACACTACCTATTGTTCCCTCTGAAGGATTAACTGATATAACCTTCCCTATAATCCCAAATGTATTTGTGGCAAACTCACCAGATGAATCCCACTTAGACAAGGCACAAATCGTAGTTGTGCCTGCTGGTTGTAAATCAGTAATGGTAAATATGGCACTAAATGTTCCTATGTTGGCAGTGGGAATTTGAACTGTGTCTTCTACAACACCACCCGGTTCACCATAAACGAGTGTAATCGTTCGAATTGTCCCAAAATGAATTGCTATTCTATTCGGACTAGCGTAATAATTCGGAGCTTTATAATTGCGATATCCATCACCCCAAACAGTTACTACTGTTCCAATCGTTCCTGAAGTTGGACTCACCGTACGTATCCTCGGAATTATCCGGAAGAACCTATTATGCTTCATCGTAGAACTACCTGGAACAATACTAATGGTATGTGTCCCATAATATTGTGTATCTACCGTAAAGGTCAATGAGAAACTTCCTACCGCATCAGTAGTAGAGGTAGTAATCGTTCGATAGGAAACACCAAATACAATGGTAATGGTTTCACTTATCCCAAATCCATTTCCTGTAATGGTAACCTCTGTAGAAACAACTCCACCTGCAGGCGAGCAAAGGGTAATGTTAGATTCAATGAAGAAAGTTGCAGTTGCAGCCATTCCACTTGTCTTACCTGTCGCCACAAAGGTTGTGCTGCCAAAGGCTTGAGTATTTACCGTAAAGGTAATTGTAAATGAACCCGCAGGTGTTGTCTTGACTACGGCAGAGGTTGGAACAGTCTGGGTTGTTCCAAACCTAAGATGTATCTCTTCAGAATTGCCATAACCTGTCCCAATGATAGAAATTAATGTCCCCACCGAACCTTTTGATGGGGTTAATAAATGGATATTAGGCAGAAGAGTGAATGTAGCAGAGTTCGTAATCATTGATATATCTGTCGCCTTTATGGTCTTAAGCCCATAGGTTTGGGTATCTACCGTAAATACCGCAGTGAACGAACCTGAATTGGCAGAGGTAGTAAGAGTAATACTTGCCCTTATCCCAAAATCAATCTGGATGGAAGAACTTTGTGAGAATCCATTCCCGGCTACCGTCACATTCATCCCTACTGTCCCTTGTGATGGTATAATCAGCCAGATATTTGGCAAAATGATAATTTTCTCAATCTGGCTCTCTGTACTCGTCTTAATATCTTTGACTATAATCGTGGTCGTGCCATAGGGTTGGGTATCAATAGTAAATGTTGTGGTAAATGAACCAACTGAAGAGACACTAACAACAGTAATACTTCCCCTTGTTCCAAAATCTATCTTCACTCGCTCATTGGCTGTAAACCCTGAACCCTGGATAGTAACTATCGTCCCTACTGAACCCCTCTTTGGTGTAATATCTACGATATACGGAATTATCTTAAAGAAGATTGTCTGGGTGCCATCCTGTAATAGTCCTATAGCCAGAATAGTTTTTGTACCCAATGGCTGGGTATCAACCGTAAATATAGCAGTTAAACTCCCTAAGTCATTTGTTGTTACCAGAGTGATACTCTGTGTGCTACCAAAATCAATCTGAATTCCTTTGCTCGCTTCATAACCATTACCCAATACCGTAATCTGGGTCCCTACCGAACCCTGCGCAGGTATAACCCAGGTATTTGGCTTGATAAAGAATGTCCCGGTAGCAATAGTATTCGTCTGCGTAGCTATAACCGTTACAGTTCCATAAGGTTGAACCTTAATTTTATCGGACCACAGGCTCCCAAATTCACCTAAATTATTCGACACGACATAATTGTCTACTCCATACGAGGTAATACCAATCGTAATATAAATATCTCCACTTCCCTTAAACCCATTCCCATTGATACTGATAGTTGTTCCAATTGTTCCCTCAGCTGGACTAATAAAGAATAGGTGTGGCAAAATGCCAAAACTACGGGTAGCATAAACATTCGGGTTTCCTGTATCTGTAGCAGTAATGGTAAATGTCCCAAACGGCTGAATCGGTGCTGTAAATGTAGCAGAGAACGAACCATAGGCAGTTACCGAATGTGTCCCTAATTCTATAGTTTGTGGATTATTGTTTATATCCACCCCTGCCCAGGTTAATTGCACATAACTCCCTGTCCCAAACCCATTGCCAGCAATCGTTACTATTGTCCCTACCGTGCCTTGTGCTGGAGTTATTTGATAGATATTGGGCAGGATAGTAAATGGCCTTGATGTTGAGATAGGATTGCCCTGATATGCTGTCACTGTCGTTGTCCCGTAAGGTTGGGTATCTACGGTAAAGGTAGTCGAGAAACTACCTTCGGCATAAGTCGAGGTCAGGGTCAAAGTCGGTGTTGTGCCAAAGATAATGCGGATGGATTGACTTGCACCATAGCCATTACCCGCAATAGTAACGATACTCCCTACTGTGCCTGATGTTGGTGTCAATACAATAATCCCCTGCAATATCCTCACCGTCAGGTTATCTGCCACCCCTTGTGAACTACAACCTGTTGCCCGAATAGTTGTCGTGCCATAAGGTTGGGTATCAATGGTAAAGGTGGTAGTCCAGCTACCTGCAGTATCTGCCGAAACCATAGTAATACTTATCGTCCTACCAAAGTCAACCCTGACTAATTCATTTTCTTTGTAACCAATACCGCGTAAAGTAACAATTGTCCCTACCGTCCCTTCGGTGGGCGTAACTGAGTCTAACTGCGGGCTAATGACAAAGTAGGTTTGGGTAGCGGCTTGCGTCTGCATACCAACCGCTAAGACAGTGGTTGTCCCGAGTGGTTGAGTATTTACCGTGAATGTGGTTGAGAACGAACCAAAGACAGTTGAGGTAACTTTTGTAATCGTCCCCGTAGTGCCAAATAGTATATGTATTGACTCACTTGCCCCATAACCATTACCTGAAACCGTAACAGTCCGCCCTATTGTACCAGTCGATGGAATTAGAGTAAATATCTGAGGCAGTATCTTGAAGGTATTGGTAGCCGGGTCTAATCTGCCAATACCCGTAATCGTAGTTGTGCCATAAGGTTGGGTATTGATGGTAAAGGTTGTGCTGAAACTACCATTGATATTGGCAGAAATCTGAGTAATCGTTGGTGTTGTGCCAAATGCTATGCGCACCGTCTCTGATGATGAATATCCGGTTGCCTTAATAGTAATTACCGTGCCTACAGTTCCTTGCTGTGGACTTACAGACCAGATTTGAGGAAGGATATAGAAAGTGTTGTAGGCATCTTTCCCTTGACCTACATCTTCGTATGCCATTACTGTCGTTGTGCCTCCTGACTGGGTATCAACCGCAAACGAATAGATGAATACACCTGAGGTAGTAGTAACCGTACTTAATTGTGGTGGATTTACACCAAACCTCTTGCCAAAATTAACAATTATCCCCACAGAATTAAGGTAACCATTACCACAAACCGTGATTATTGTCCCTACTGTCCCTCTATCAGGCGTTACCAAATAAATATTTGGAATAATGGTAAATGTCCCTACACCTACTTGAGCAGAAATAGTTCCTGTGCCTCTAATAGATTTAGGATCCGGGTCTCGTGGTTGAGTATCTGGAGATATAGTGCCGTATAATTCACCACGATAATTGGTGGTAATTGTCCCTCTATTCTGGATTGTGCCAAAACTTATCTGAACTGCTTCTGTCTTTCTATAGCCATCTCCATAGATAGTAATCGCACATCCCACCGTGCCTTGAGTTGGTGAAATACGGTATATCCTCCCCAAGATACAGAATTTGGTATTAGTGGCGCGATGATTTATCTCATCTTGTATCCCAATGGCTACAATTGTTGTTGAGCCATAACTCTGGATATCAACCGTGAATACGGCACTGAATACACCATTATTCCCCGCAGAGACATAAGTAATACTTGCATTAGTGCCAAAGGCTATCCTTACCGTTTCACTACTACCATATCCATCACCACTAACTGTAACCGCGCTACCTACTGTCCCAGACAATGGTGTTACCTCATAGATTCTTGAAGTAATATTAAATGTTCCCCAGTCATATTCTGGTGTCACATCACCCCTTACTTTAATTGTAGTTATTCCATAGGGTTGCGGATTAACAGTAAAGCAGGCGGTAAATGTCCCATTAAGAGATGATAGGATAACATCTGGCTCAGTAGGAATTGTTCCTATTGTCCCAAAATCAATGCGGATTATCTCCGGGGGAGAGGCTTTATAGCCAGTTCCAGAAACAGTTACCCTTGTTCCCACTACACCTGTTGTAGGCGAAATAAGAATAATATCAGGAATAATCCTGAATTCGTCTATATCTGACCTGGCAATAGTCATACCTAACGCCTTGATAGTATGAGAACCATAGACCCGGGTATTTACGGTAAATGTGGTGCTGAATGTCCCTTTCAGACTTGCGGTAATCGTAGTAATCGTAAAGGTATTACCAAAATCAATCTGAATTAACTCACTCTCACCATAACCATCACCCGTTACTGTAACCATACTCCCTACCGTGCCAAATATGGGAGAAACTGAGGTAATATGCACCTCTATTCGGAATTTCCACTTCTCTTCAGATGTATGTCCTATGGCATCTACCACATCTATTGTCTTTGTTCCAAAACACTGTGTATCTACAGTAAATAAGGTTGTAAATGTGCCATTTACATTTGCCGTAACCATAGTAATAGTGCGATTCTCACCAAATTCAATCCTCACTAATTCACTTGAAGCATAACCATTACCCCAGATACTAATAATTGTTCCTACTGTCCCTGCTGATGGGGTTAAATAATTTATCTTGGAAAGAATCCTGAATTCTGTAAAGTCGCTACCTGTTGGAGAAGTTTGCCCATAAACTCTCACGGTAGTTGAACCATAAACCTGTTCATTTACCGTAAATAAAATAATAAATATCCCATCCTTATTTGCCTGTCTACCATCTGCAACCATATCCTGAACATTCCCAAATTCTAATCTCAGCGTCTCAGAGGTAATATAGCCATTCCCATATACGGTTACCTGGCTACCTACAGTTCCTGCTGTGGGTGTCAGGTAGGTAAGGTTACGGAGAATATCAAAGTAGGCTCTTGCACTTGTAGCGGATAAAATACCTGTCGCTAAAATTGTCCTGGAACCAAAAGCCTGCTCATTTATAGTAAATATAGTGGTAAATGAACCACAATTTTCAGCCGTAACGGTGGTAATAGTCTGCGTTGTTCCAAAATCTATCTGAATAAGCTCACTGCCTTGATACCCTACACCCCTTACCGTGACATAAGTCCCTACTGTCCCTGATAATGGTGAAATTAAAATAATACTTGTCTTTATCCTGAAGTAGGTAGTGGCGGTAGTAATATTACCCCAGGCAATGATAGTTGTTGTGCCTACAGGTTGGGTATCGACAGTAAATGTCACCTCAAAACTACCATTACCAACTGTACTTATAGTCGTAATGGTCTTTGTCGTGCCAAAATCTATCTGCAATAACTCAGAAGCACTAAATCCGTTACCTTTAAGGGTAACTATGCTACCAACAGTCCCTTCTGTTGGTGTAATATCATAAATTCTGCCTTTAATCACAAAATTTGTTGTCGTCGCTGAAGCATAATACCAATCTGTCGTTTCAGCTATAATGGTTGTTACCCCTGCAGGTTGAGTATCTACCGTAAAGGCAATGGCGAATGTTCCATAAATAGATGCCTTCTGCCCAGAAACTATATTTGGATTTGTTCCAAATTTAACCTGTATTTGTTGCTGCTGAGCCGGGTAAGTTTGATAATAACTATATCCATCACCCCAGATAGTAATTACAGTTCCCACTGTTCCTACTGCAGGGCTAACCTGCCATATCCGTGCCTTAACAAAGAAGAACAATATCTGCGTTTCTGAAGAAACAGACCATTTTACCGTAATCGTCCTTGTCCCATAAATCTGCGTATCAACAGTAAAGGAAAGTGTCCAGGAACCATTCACCTCTGAAGAGGTCGTAGCAATAGTCATAGTCGTCCCAAAATCTACAAAGATAGTCTCTGACCCTCCAAAACCATTACCCCGTAAGGTAACGATAGTGCTAATTATTCCCGTTTGTGGGGTATAGAGAATAATATTAGGCTTGATAAAGAAGATTTGTGTGATTGAGCCCGCAGTATTTACTCCTCTAACTACAACCGTAGTTGAACCATATCGTTGCGTATCTACAGTAAATGTAGTGGAAAAAGAACCATTATCAGTAGTCGTGGTTATGGCTATAGTCCCTGTGTTGCCAAAGAGAATATGAATTTGCTCACTGGCACCAAACCCTGTTCCCGTAATACTCACCCTTGTATTTACTGTTCCTACATTTGGCGTGAGAAGATGAATATTAGGTAGAATAGTAAATGTCCCTACTGCACTTACTACACTCCCTTCATGCCAGGCACAAATAGTAGTAATACCAGAAGCCTGGGTATTAATAGTAAAGGTAGTGGTAAATGAACCTTGAGCCACTGAACTAACTACTACAATACTTACAGTTTTACCGAAGTCAATCTGCACTAATCTACTCGCCCCAAACCCATTACCTTGAATAGTAATTACCCTGCCTACTGTTCCTTCTGAAGGTGAGATAAGAATAATATTAGGTAAAATACAGAAATCTCGATATGCACTCGAGCAAGAACTTACATCTACTGCCGTAACAGACTTTGTCCCATAGGATTGAGTATCCACAGTAAAGGAAACCGTAAATGACCCACTTTGGTCTGCTGTAATGGTAGTAATAGATGTATTTACTCCAAACTGAATCCTGACTAATCCACTACTGGTATAACCATTACCACTTAAGGTAATCTTTGTACCTACTGTCCCCCTTGTCGGTGTCATTTCAACTATCTGTGGCACAATCACAAAATAAGAGGTTGAAGGACCGGCAATCAACCCGGTAGCGGTAATAGTAATCGAGCCTAATCTCTGGAGATTAACTGTAAATGTAGCACTAAATGTCCCTAACGAATTAGCACTAGCACAAACGATACTCATAGTCGTCCCAAAATCTATTTGAATATTATCTGTTCTACCATAGCCATCGCCAAAAACCGTTACCCGTGTTCCTACTGTCCCACTTGAAGGTGAAACTTTATAAATTTGCGGTAAGATAGTGAATGTCCCATAAGCCTTAACTGTAGCAGATTGACTTCCTATAATAGTCGTAGTCCCATAGGGTTGTTGTGTAACGGTAATTGTATAAGGATATTGGAATGTCCCCATTCCAGTTGCAAAAATCGTACCCTTACTTTCTATCCCAAATATGATTTCACAATCACCCACACTAAATCCATTCCCATTAATAACTACCTCTGTTCCTACTGTGCCTGATAGCGGGGTAATCGAGAATAGATTAGGAATAATGCCAAAACTTCTTGTAGCAAAGATATGATAGGTAGTATCTGTGGCCATAACGATATGTGGACCATATTGTTGCACCGGTGCGGTAAAGGTAGTGGAGAATGAACCAAAGGCAGTTGCCTGAGTTGTAGTTCGAAGGTCACCACCAAACTCTATCCGAATCAAACTTCCTGTCCCAAACCCATTGCCAGCAATAGTTACTATCGTCCCTACAGAACCCTGCGCTGGTGTTAATTCAATGAGGTTAGGCAGGATAGTAAATGTGGCTATTTGTGAGATGGGATTACCCTGATAAGCAATCACTGTTGTCACACCATAAGGTTGTGTATCTACTGTAAATGTGGTTGAGAAACTACCTTCGGCATAGGTTGAGGTCAGGGTCAAAGTCGGTGTTGCACCAAAGATAATGCAGATTGATTGTGTGGCACCATAACCATTACCCGCTATGGTAACTCTAGAACCTACTGTGCCTGATGTAGGTGTAAATAAAACAATGTTGGGTAGTATCCTGACCGTTAGGTTATCTGCCCAGCCATCTGAGGCAATCCCTGTTGCCTTAATCGTGGTTGTTCCATAAGCCTGGGTATCAATAGTAAAGGTAGTAGTCCAGCTACCTTCTGGACTGACTGAAACAGTAGTAATCGTTCGCGTAATTCCAAAATCTATCTGCACTAATTCTGATGCCAGATACCCAACTCCACGCAAGGTGACTACCGTTCCTACCGTTCCTTCGGTTGGAGTGATTGAGTCAAGTTGTGGTTTAATCACAAATAAGTTAGAGGCAGATGCCCCTGTCCTTGTGCCTACCGCAATAATAGTTGTCGTCCCCAAAGATTGCGTATCTACTGTAAATGTAGTTGAGAACGACCCAAAAGCAGTAGAAAGTGTTCGGGCAATAGTGGGTGTTGTCCCAAATTGAATACAAATCCACTCGGTTGCTCCGTAGCCATTACCATAAACAGTAACCACCCTGCCTACTGTTCCACTCGTTGGAATTGGATCAAATATCTGAGGCAGTATCTTGAATGTATTAGTCGCTGGCTCTAATCTGCCATAACCGGTAATCGTAGTAGAACCATACGGTTGTGTATCAACAGTAAATGAAACCGTAAATGTTCCATCAGCATAAGTTGAAATAAGAGTAATTGTTTCTGTAGTCCCGAAGGCTATCCTGACTGACTCTGTCCCTCCAAACCCATCTGCTTTAATGGTTACTACTGTCCCTACTGTTCCTGAAGTTGGACTAACAGAATAAATATGTGACAGGATATAGAATGTTGTTTCCTTCTTATTCACCTCAAGACTTTGCTTCGCAATAATAGTAGTACTTCCTTGTGGTTGACTATCAACCGTATAATTATAGACAAAGTTACCACTCAAAGTAGTTATAGTAGCCGCATTGCCCCAATTTATCTGGACCCGACCAAAGGATATGAATATCTCAACTGAAGAATTATACCCTGTTCCAAGAATACTTATTACTGTCCCTACACTACCTCGTGTTGGCGTAACCCAGAAATTAGGCATAATCACAAATTGGGTATTGGTGGCTTGTTGATTAATATTTAAATCATTTATTGCCACAATAGTTGTCGTGCCATAACCTTGCGTATCTACGGTAAATGTTACGGTAAATGTTCCTGAAGAAGTAGTAGTAACTTGAGCTATCGTATTGGTAGTCCCAAACGCTATCCTCACCTTAACCGTAGCACCATAACCATTACCATATACCGTCACTATGTTACCTACTGTTCCTGTGGTAGGCGTAATTTGAGTAATATTTGAGGTGATATTGAATGTTCCGCTATGTGGTTCTTTTGAAGTATTGCCATAGGCAGTAATAGTTGTAATCCCGTAGGGTTGGGTATTAACGGTAAATGTTGTGGAAAAAGTGCCCTTACTACTCGCAGTTGAATAAGTAATCGTGGATAATTTACCAAATAGAATTTGCACACCTTCATTCATCCCATAGCCATTACCATAGATAGTCACTATCGTTCCTACATTACCAAATTGCGGTGTAACTTGAGAAATATTGCCAATAACCTTGAAATATGCTAATGCAGATTCATTAGGTGGATATGGATTAGATGCCGTTATAGTAGTTGTCCCATAAGGTTCTTGATTAACGAGTGCAATTTGATCGCTAAAAGTTCCATCTATTGTAGTTGTTCCACTAATTGAAATTTGATAAGTAGAACCAAAATATATACTTATATATGCTCCTCCTGAATAACCATTACCGCTTATAGTTACCGTAGTCCCAATTGAACCTGAATTTGGGGTTAACTCAATAATATTAGGAGAGATAGTAAATGTGCCTTCATCATAACTTGAGTTTCTACCAGAGGCAACAATTGTCTTTTGCCCAACACTTTGCGTATCAACTGTAAAGGTAAGGGTAAATGTCCCTTTATTACCCGCAGAGGTTGTAGTTATAGTATTTGATTTACCAAAGTCTATTTGGATATCATCCAACGAGGCATAACCCGTTCCTTTAATCGTAACTATTGTGCCGACACTACCAGTAATTGGTGATAGATAGATAATATCAGGTATTATCTTAAACTCTGCCGTGCTTGAACCATTACTGCTAATTCCTGTGGCTAAAATAGTTTTAGAACCATAAGTTTGGGTATCAATGGTAAAGGTAACATTAAACTTAGCATAGACATTATCCGTAGTAGCGGTAGTAATAGTATTTGTTACCCCAAAATCAATCCTGACCTCTTCACTGGCACCATAGCCATGCCCTTCTACCGTAACTATAAATCCAACCGTCCCATAAACAGCCGGGTTAACAATAATATTTGGTTTCAAAATAAAGAATTGGCTATCGGTTACTGCTGGAGATATACCTGGATTTATAGCAGTAATCGTTACCGAACCCATAGGATAATCTATCATAACCATATTAAGAGAAGAAATTGTAAAACTTCCTCCTCCACTACTCTCTACACTTCCTCTCCCCATCCCATCAAGCTGTCTATTACCAAAATCAATTCTTACATTCCAGGTGGCGACAAAACCATTCCCCATAACCGTTATTTTAGTTCCTACGGTTCCAGAAGATGGTGTAACTAAGGTTATATGAGGCAAAATCTTAAAGTTACCTTCAGCGGTAGTATTAGAATTACTACCTATTGCTTGAATCTGAGTATCTCCATACGGTTGAGTATCAACACTAAATATTACCGTAAATGAACCTGAATATTCTGAAGTAGTTGTAGTAATAGTTCGATTAGTTCCAAATAAGATGGATACTACCTCCGTAGGTGCATAACCATCTCCACGCACCGTAACAAGAGTTCCCACAGTTCCCTCTATAGGTGTAATCAAAGTAAGTTGTCCAACTATGCAGTAGAATGATATATCCGTAGCACCTGTCGATGAGCCAATAGCAGTAATGGTGACACTACCGAATGTTTGTGCGATAACTGTGAACACCCCGGTAAATTGTCCTTTGTCATTGGTAGTAGTAGTAGTTACGGTTGTATCTTTGCCAAAAATAATATTTACCTCCTCAGAACTTCCATAACCATTTCCTGTCACGGTGACTATGTTTCCTACTGAACCTTGTGATGGATTTACGGAAGTTATCTTCCCTAAAATAAAGAATGTCCATCTATTATCTTCCTTGTGATAAAATTGTCCTTCAACATAGACAGTTTTTGTTCCATAAGGTTGAGTATCAATTGCAAATGTAGTTGAAAATGTTCCATCACCAGTTGCATTAGTAGTTATTGTCAAACCAACCCCGAAAACAATCCTTATCTGTTCACCATTTCCAAATCCATCACCTCGCACATTAACAGAACTTCCTACTATCCCTCTTGTTGGAGTTACCTCTACTACCTGCACTAATATCTTAAATTCTTTACTCGCTGATTTATTCAAATCATTAAATTGAACGCCCGTAACTGTCTTGCTCCCATAATGTTGTGTATCAACAGTAAAGGTAAGGGTAAATGTGCCATCGCTATTAGTTGATATTTGGGTAATAGTGGGTGTTTTACCAAAGGCAATCCGAATACCAGTTGTGGCATCAAATCCAGTACCAATAACGGTAATCATTGTCCCAACTGTTCCTGATATAGGTGTAATAATAATCTCAGGACTAATCTTAAAGGAGGTTAATAAACTTGAAGTTGCTCGTTCTTGTGACATTAGACCAACAGCTATAATAGTGGTAGTGCCATAAGGTTGAGAATTTATCGTAAAGGTAACTGCAAATGTCCCTAAATCCGTAGAGGTAACAATAGCAATAGTCAATGTTGTCCCAAAATGTATATGAATACCTTCTGAGATACCAAATCCATTACCTTTTACTGTTACTGAAGAACCAACCGTTCCTGTCTGAGGATTAACATCTATAAGTTGACCTTTAATATAGAAATAATTAACTATGGCACTCCCGCCTCCACCATTATCTGTTGCTTCAATAGTTCTACTCCCCGCCGGTTGAACATCAACAGTAAAGGTATAACTAAATGTCCCATTTAGATTTGGGATAGGTCTTGATTCTGTCGGGTGGTCTGTAATCCCAAATTTAATATTAACTGCTAGTGAAGCACTAAAACCATTACCTTCTATTGTCACCCAGCTACCTACTGTGCCAGATGAAGGAGTAACTGAAATAACCTTTGGTAAAATCTTGAATAGTCGATATGAATATGAACCATATTCCTGACTGGAGGTAGCACAACTTATAGCTACCTGTGATGTCTGAGTTCCTCTGGCAGTAATAGTGGTTACAAAGGTATAGGCTTGCGTATCCACTGTAAATGCTACCTGGAATTTACCCTGATAATCAGTTGAACTAAAGGCAATAGTTGGATGAGTGCCAAAATTTACCTCAATATTTTCACTCTTGCCAAAACCATTGCCATAGACTGTAATCAAAGTGCCAACACTACCTTTGTTTGGCGAAACTCGATAAATAGCCGGGACAATGGTAAATATCTCCTGGCTACTAGCTCTTGTATTTACATCTCTGGCAACAATCGTAGTTGTCCCATAAGGTTGGGTATCTACGGTAAAGGTAACCGAGAAACTACCACCAAACTCACTGGCAGTAGTAGCCGTAATAGTCATCGTCGTGCCAAATTGTATTTCTACCCGACCATTAAGACTATAACCACTACCATTCACCGTGACCATAGTTCCAACACTGCCGGTAACGGGTGTAATTGAATCAATCACTGCTAAGACAGCAAAGTGATTGACCCCTTCTGTCCTACTTGTTTGACCAATAGCAGTAATAGTTCTCGTTCCAGACTGGGTATCAACCGTAAAGGTAGTAGTAAATGAACCATACCAATTTGAAGATGTCGTAGTAATAGTCTTTGTCGTCCCAAAATGAACATAAATTTCCTCTGAGACATAATATCCATTACCGTGAATAGTGATGATAGTTCCTACGGTTGCCTGTTGTGGCGTGACCCACTCTACCTGCGGGTTAATTCTAAACAGGAAGAAAGAATCTACATCACCAGCACCATGCGGCGCATCTCCATATCCAGTGGTAGTTGTTGTTCCCCACGGTTGAGTATCAATTGTAATTGTCACCGAGAAGGTACCTGATAAATTAGTTGATGTAACAATCGCGGTAGTAACTCTACCAAACTCTATCCGAATCGTCTCTGTCGCTTTATATCCTGTCCCTTTAACCGTAACAACTTTACCTACTGTCCCCTCTCCTGGCTCTACCCAGAGATTTGAAGTAATACACATCGTATTGGTAGCAGAAAGGTCTGACGATTGACCACGAACTACTATTGTTGTTGTCCCATGCGGTTGAGAATTAACCTCAAAGATAAGACTAATCTGTCCATCTGAATCTGCTGAATCACCTATTATAGGAACTGTAGGTATAGTCCCAAAATTTAGGGTCAAATTTTCATTAGATTTATAACCATTTCCATATATTGTTATAGACGCTCCTACTGTCCCACGCGAAGGTACAACATTATAAATTCTCGGTATAATAAAGAAACTCTTCCTGGCGGTAATTTGTTGTGGGTCATCAGTATAAACAACTACTGTCTTAGAACCAGCAGGTTGAACAGTTACATTGTGTGTTATGGTAAAAGAGCCCTCAGGAGAAACTGCTACTCCTTTTGCCACGCTCGCATCTTCACCAAATTTAATCCATATATTATAATTGGCGGGATAACCATTTCCATGAACAGTAAACATACTTCCTATTATCCCTTGTTGAGGTGTAACATATTCTACTTGTGGCAAAATCTTAAAGGTATGTGTTGCTCGTTCAGAAGAAATAAATCCTATAGCAATTATCGTTGTGCTACCATAAGGTTGAGTAGTAATAGTAAATGTCATAGTAAAAGAACCTTCTGCTACTGAAGTAATAGTATTAATAGTAGGATGAGTACCAAAATTGATATAAATTAATTCTGTGGCTTTATAGCCATTTCCATATACAGTAATAATATGCCCTACAGTGCCTTGTTGTGGTGTAACAAGAAAGATATTTGCCTTTATAGTAAATAATTCATCATCTACATTAGCTGTATTTTTATCTACCTCAGAAGCTTTAATCGTCGTTATTCCTGCTGGTTGGGTATCAATCGTAAAAGTAATCTGAAACACTCCATTAACATCTGTCGTGGCAACAGTGATACTCCGCGTCGAACCAAAATCAATTCTAATCTCTGCTGTTGGACTATATCCAGCACCATTTACTGTAATTATAATTCCTACTGTTCCCACCTTAGGATTAATCCACCTGATTCCTGCCTTGACATAAAACCCTATAGAAGCTACTGCCTGTGTTTGACTTCCAGTAGCGGTAATAGTTTGTGGACCAACAGGGTATCCTTCAGGAACAGTAAAAGCACTGGTAAATGTACCAAAATTTGTTGTAGTCACAATACCTGCCGTTATGACGGTAGCTCCAAAAACAATCTTTATCTGTTCAGTTACGCCATATCCAGTTCCTAATATCAATATATCCGAACCTTCTGGTTTCTCCGGAATACTACTTAGAACCTGTTTTGTTTCTGGATCTAAATGCACAAGATGTGGCAATATCTTAAATTGATTAGTCTGTGTAGCATTAGTAATCAATCCTGCCGCCATAATTGTTGTTGTCCCATATTTTTGGGTATTAATGGTAAATATAACTGTAAATGAGCCGTATGCAGTCGAGGTAATAAAGGCAATAGAAGAAGTTAATCCAAAATCAATCTTTATCTTTTCTGTCGCTCCATAACCATTACCCGATACAGTAACATTACTTCCTACTGTTCCTTCAGATGGAGTAACTGAAAATACCTTAGGTAATATAGAAAACTGGGTATTGCTTGCTGATTCACCTAAATTGCCTATAGCAATGATAGTAGTTGTCCCATATTTCTGAGTATCTACGCTGAAACTAATGGTAAATGAACCATATTCAGTAGCGGTTGTAGTAATGATATTTACTGTAGTCCCAAAGTTAATCCTTACTTGTTTAGAGGCAGTAAAACCATTACCTATTACAGTAATTTCGCTTCCTACTGTCCCGGATGTTGGTGTAACAGAGGTAATGAAAGGTAGAATAGTAAATGTTCCTTTAGGAAAGTAAGCGTCACTGATACCACCTATTCCATGTGCTTGAATAGTAGTCACTCCATATCCCTGAGTATCAACGGTAAAGGTAGTGGTAAAAGAACCAATCTCATCTGCCGAAATAACTGTAATAGTTCTAATAGTCCCAAAATGTATCTCTATCCCTTCTGTTACTCCATAACCATTGCCTTTAACAGTAACAATTGTTCCTACTGTTCCTTCTTTTGGAGATATAGAGAAAATTTGAGGTCTTATCTTAATCGTCCCGTTTTTACCTGCAGAAGCTGCACCTGAATTAAAACCATAACCGTTAACTATGGTATCACCGTAAGGTTGGGTATCAACAGTAAAGGTACTCGAGAAAGAACCAAACTCACTAGATAGAATAATAGTAATTGTTCTTGAATTACCAAACTGAATTCTTACATTTTCATTGGCTCCATAACCATTACCCCTTACCTCTACTACATCTCCTACATAATTCTCAATGCCACCAAGTGTAGGATAAATTATTTTTGCTTTCATATATGTATATGTTCCTGCATTAACACCTGTGGTTAATCCATAAACAGTAATTGTAGTTGTCCCATAGGGTTGAGTATCAATAGTAAATTGCACCGTAAATGACCCAAAGGCGGTGGTCTTACGGTCTGTACTTATAGTTATACTTCCTACTGTTCCAAAATGTATCCTTATCGTTTCAGTAGCACCAAAACCATTACCACTTATCCCCGCGCCATATCCTTCCCAACAATAATTTTGGTTCCCATAAGTTATCAAATCTGCATCAAGCCAAATAATATTTGGTTTAATCTCAAATGTAGTGGTTGCTGAGAAACCGTAGGCAACAGATGTAAGTCCAGTTGCTTTGATAGTCGTTGTGCCTGCTGGCTGAGTATTTACCTTGTAACTAACACTAAATGTGCCGTTTATTGTCGTTGTGCCAATAGTAATGCTCTCAGTCGTCCCAAAATCTATCTGCACATATTCTGACGCCCCAAACCCATCACCAAAGACCGTAATAAGCCTCCCTACCGTCCCTACTGTCGGCGTAACATAAACCGCCGGGAGGATGGTAAAGGCCTCTACATCTATAACATTAGGAAAACCACTCGTAGTAACTGTAATACTTGTTGTACCCACAGGTTGCGTATTTACTGTAAAAGAATAAGTAAAAGTACCATTACTACCCGCAGAATACCACATTTGTTTCATCCCAAAATCAATTATTAATGCTTGTCCACCCACATAACCATTTCCTTCTAATGTTACCCACGAACCAACTGTCCCAGAAGAAGGTGAAACCGATGTAATATTCGCCGTTATAGTAAATGTCCCACTTGCTGATATATTAGTAACACTACCATAAGCATTAATAGTTTTTAAACCATAGTCCTGTGTATCAATAGTAAATGTAGTTGTAAATGAACCTATATTATCTGTAGTTGTTCTTGTAATTGTAGGATGATTCCCAAATGCGATACGAATTCCCTCAACGCATCCAAAACCATTGCCTTTTAAAGTAATAATTGTCCCTACTGTTCCAGATGAAGGTGTAATTAAGATAATATTAGGACAAATCCTATAAAATTCCCACTTTATTTGCCCACCACCATACACTTTAATCGTCTTTGTTCCATAGAATTGTGTATCTACGGTAAAGGTAGTTGTAAATGAACCATTGGCATCTGAACTAACCGTTGTAATACTTCCCTTTGTTCCAAAATCAATAAATATATCCACACTTGAATTAAATCCATCTCCTTGAACCATAACCAAACTACCGACTGTGCCACTGGTTGGTGTGATAGATATTCTACTGGTAATATTAAATGTGGCGTAAGAGAAATTGCTCGTACCGTTAGTGAAACCGTAAGCAACAATCGTAGTTATACCAATTGACTGAACATTTACTGTAAAACTAACACTAAATGACCCGGCTGCTTTTGTCTGAACAGAAGTAATACTTGGAGTTGTCCCAAAATGTATATAAATAGTTTCCGTCGCCCCATAACCATCACCCCAAACTGTTACAATAGTTCCTACATTCCCTTCAGTAGGAGTAATCATAAGAATCTTCTGAATTATCTTAAATTCTATATAATTCTCACCTTGGGTTGACAACCCTGTAGCCTTTATAGATGTAGTCCCAAATCGTTGGGTATCAATAGTAAAGATAGCTGAAAAAGTTCCATTAGCATTACTACTGGCTATAGTTATTGTTCTATAATTACCAAAGTTAACTCTTATTTCTTCACTTGCCCCGTATCCATCACCAGTAATAGTAATAATAGTTCCTATGGTTCCAAAAGTAGGAGTAACAGAAGTAACCTTTGGTAAAATAGTAAAGAGTCTATCTCTTTCGAGACAAATCTTATGTCCATATACATTTGCAGTTCGTGTCCCTAATGGTTGAGAATCAATCGTAAAACTAGTAGTAAATGTTCCTCCAAGTTTCAAACTTGAATCAGTAATTCCAGTACTCATTATAACCATAATACTTGGTGTTGACCCAAAGTTAATTCTAATGGTTTCAGTAGTATCATATCCTGTTCCTGTAATAGAAACAATACTTCCTACTGTACCTCTATCAGGTGTAATAGTAACATCAGGCATAACTTTAAACCAACTATAGATATATTGCCCTGATGCAAAACCACGCGCAAGCAAGGTTTTAGTGCCGTATGGATACTCTTTTAATGTAAAACTTTGTTCAAAACTTCCATCATTACCATTACTCCCAAATACTCCAGTCTGTTGTATCAACTCATCATTAATTACAAAATAAATCCGCATTCCTTCTTCCCCAGAACTAGCACCTTCATTTCCAAAACCATTACCTCTTACCAAAATAGTATCTCCTACCGTCCCAAAACTTGGAGTAACTAATGTAATATTACCTATTATTCTAAAAGAAGCAGTTCCTATTACCTGAGATGTAACTCCCGTAGCTTTAATTTCCTTATTTCCATAAAACTGTTGATTAGATGTAAAAGTAATTGTAAAAGATCCACCAGAAATAGTTTGAGCAATAACAATTGAAGGTCTATTACCAAAATCAATTTGAACCGACTCATTTGCTTTATATCCTGTCCCATCAATAGTTATAGTAGTGCCTACACTCCCTATTGTAGGTGTAACTCTAATTACTGGTGTAATCGTAAAAGACCCTACACATAACATACTTATCTTTCCTTCAACTTCGATAGTAGTAGTTCCATAAGGTTGAGTATTGATAGTAAATGTAATTGAAAAAGTACCACTTGCACTTGTAGTAGTAGTCGTAATAGTTCGAGTATTACCAAAACCTATTCTAATCTCATCAGCTGCCCCATATCCATTACCTTTTAGAGTAACGCAACTCCCTACACTACCAGAAATTGGCGTTATTTCAATAATATTAGCCAGTATCTTAAAACTTTGTGTCCCAAAATGTCCAGAACTAACACCTAAAGCTAAAACAGTAGTACTCCCATAAGGTTGTGGAATATTTATAACAAATGATTTAGAAAATGTTCCATAACTATTAGATGTAAGATCCGAAGATTGAACTACATGCGGTTCTGTCCCAAAATCAATTTGAATTCCTTCACTTTTACCAAATCCATTACCCCTAACTGTAATTGTAGTCCCTATTGTACCTAAGGTAGAAGTAATCATAATCTTCCCTATCACTATAAAAATCTCTGATGTAAATTCTGTTGGATCACTTACATTAGTCGCAGTTACCGTAGTAGTTGCAGGTTGTTCTTGAATAGTAAATGTAGTAGTAAAAGACCCCGTATTATCTGTAGTAGCCTGAGTGATTGTTCTAATATCTCCAAAATCAACTCGAACTAATGTATTTGTCGCATATCCAATTCCATTTATTGTTACTATAGTCCCTACTGTCCCATTATTAGGTTGAAGGCTAATCCTTGGTGCAACTATAAAATAACTTTCTCCATAAATATTATTTGTAAGTCCCCAGGCAACTATCGTTTTCCTCCCTGAAAATTGTCCTAATGGCACAGTAAAGGTAGTACTAAATGTACCTCCTAAACCATCAGCAAAATCTACAATTCCACTACTTGTAACAATAGCAATAGTTGAAATATCACCAAAATGAATATGAATAACCTCTTCTAATCCATAACCATTACCTTTTATAAGTACTCTTGTAATCCCAGGAGGACCAGATTGAGGAGATATTAAAATTATATTTGGTAGAATTGTAAAATAATTAACTGCTAATTTCTCACCAGGATCCCAACCTTTTACTTCAACAGTCTTTGTCCCATATGGCTGAGAATCAACAGTAAATATAATACTAAATGTACCATAAGCAGAAATTTCTTCATTCACTGTGCTCTTGTAAAAATTGTTTCCAAAATTTAATGTCATTGAATCATTGGAAGAATACCCATCACCTTTTACAGTCACATATGTCCCTACTGTACCAGATGAAGGAGTTACTATTTTAACCCTTGGCGTAATAAAAAACCACTCCATTGTATGTGTCCCCAGCGGACCTGAAATCGCCGATGTCCCACACTGCATCCCATAGGCATTTAGTGTAGTCAAACCATAGGGTTGGGTATCGATACTAAATTGAACTGTAAATGACCCCATGACATCGGTTGTTGTCAACGCTATCGTCTTATTTGTCCCAAAGATTATCCGAATTTGCTCATTAGCCATATAACCATTACCCTGCAAGATTACCAGTGTATCTACGGTCCCGGTAGTTGGCGTGAACGAAATTATCCGCTGACGAATATGGAAATAATAAATAGCCGATGTCCCTGTCCTTATTCCAAACCCGGTAATCGTTGTCGTGCCATAAGGTTGGGTAGTAACTGTAAATGTGGTCGTGAATGAACCAAATTTAGTCGAAGTTATTGTCGTCACGGTCTTTGAAGTCCCAAAGAGGATATGCACCATCTCCGACGCCCCATAACCATTACCAGAAACCGTCACCATACTCCCTACCGTGCCTATGGTTGGGGTAACAAAGACAATCCGTGGCTGGATGGTTAATGTCTGGGTAGCAAAGACTGTTTCCTCAGGGATATTAACATCCGTTGCCTTAATCGTAGTCGTTCCAAAAGGCTGGGTGTCAATGGTAAAGGTAGTGGTGAACGACCCTTCGGCATAGGTTGAGGTAGTCTGAATAGTAACAATTGTCCCAAAATCTATTCTTATTAAATGCGTCGCCCCAAATCCATTACCGCGTAAAGTGATTATAGTCCCTACCGTGCCATAATTCGGTGAGACAAGTATAATATTCGGCAGAATCTTTAATCTGTTACTGGCGTTGACGGTTTCATCCTGACTGTAGGCAATAATCGTAGTTGTGCCAAACGGTTGTGTATCAATAGTAAATGTGGTTGTCCATGTCCCTTCAGCATAAGTTGATGTTGTCTGAATAGTCCGCGTAGTCCCAAATTCAATCCGCACCGTTACCGATGCCTCATACCCTGTCCCACGAATAGTAATAATAGTGCCCACCGTTCCTTGCGTGGGAGTAACATAGAATAATTCTGGTAAAATTGTAATCGTGCCATACGCCTTTATCCCAATATCATCCTGATGAACAGTAATTGTCTTTAGACTATACGGCTGACTATCTATCGTAAATGTGGTTGTCCATGACCCTTCTGCATAAGTCGAAGTTGTCTGAATAGTGCTATTTGTCCCAAATTCTATCCTGACCGTATTTGAAGCACTATAGCCATTGCCACTGATAGTAATTACTGTGCCTACTGTCCCTGAAGTTGGTGAGATATAGATAATATTTGGTAAGATAGTCGTGCTACCATAAGCCACTACTACCCCCACCGCAAATTCTATATCTTCTGCCATAATCGTTGTCGTCCCATACGGCTGGGTATCTATGGTAAATGTGGTTGTCCATGAACCTTCAGCATAAGTCGAGGTTGTCTGAATAGTCTGAGTCCTCCCAAAATCTATCCGAATCGTATGTGATGCCCCATAACCATTACCCCTAACCGTGATTATACTTCCTACCGTTGCCTGTTTAGGTGTAACTAAAATGATATTGGGCAGAATAGTAAATGTGCCATCTGATTTTATACCTATATTATCTTGATGTGCGGTGATAGTTGTAATCCCATATCTTTGTGTATCAATGGTAAAGGTGGTAGTAAATGAGCCGTGGAGTGTGCTTGTCACCATCACGATAGTAGGTGTAGTGCCAAAGGCTATGCGTATCGATTTTGATGTGCTATAACCATTCCCACTGACTGTAACCTTTGTTCCCACCGTTCCTTCTTGAGGGAAAATCCAGATAATATTTGGCTGGATAGAGAAGGATAGGTCATCATCCGAAATCGTAGATTCTGTTCCGTAAGCAATGATAGTAGTCGTTCCATAAGGCTGAGTATCTACGGTAAATTTAACTGTAAACGACCCAAGCCCATTGACATGAGTGGTAGTAATCGTCCGTGTCGTTCCAAAATGTATGGCTACTGTCTCCGATGTCTTATAACCATTTCCTTTAACCGTAACCCAACTTCCTACTGTGCCTGTAGTTGGTGTAACCGAAATAATCCGTGCTATAATCGTGAAATAATCCCAGTTTAAAACACCTGTTACACTTCCCACCGCCGTAATAGTTGTTGACCCATACATCTGTGTATCGACGCTAAACCAGGTCGTAAATGAACCATAAGCCTCAGTAGTTGTTGTATTTATTGTCTTAGTTGTCCCAAAATGTATATAAATCTTCTCCGTCGCACCAAATCCATTACCTCTAACCGTAATCCTATCTCCCACTACACCAGTTAGAGGCGTAACCAAAATAATCCTGGGTAAAATACTCACTGTCCCTTCTGCCTGGATATGCGGGTCATATCCATGGGCAATTACCGTTGTCGTTCCATAAGGCTGGGTAGTAATGGTAAAGGTGGTGGTAAATGACCCTTCGTAGGCAGAGGTGACAAATTGGATACTGGAAGTCGTCCCAAATTCTATCATCACCGTATCTGATGCCTCATAACCATTACCAGAAATAGTAATTACTGCCCCGACGGTGCCTGATTTGGGTGTAATCTGAATAATATTTGGTAAGATGGTATAAGTTCCAACAGCCTCTTCACTACCATGTGCCTTAATCGTAGTAATCCCCCACGGCTGGGTATCAATGGTAAAGGTAGTAGTAAAACTACCGTATTCCTGGGTTGAGGTAAACTGAATACTTGTAGTTCTGCCAAAATCTATGGTTACGGTTTTTGAGGCGCCAAATCCATTACCGCTGACCGTCACTATTGAACCTACTGTGCCTGATTTAGGAGTAATCAAGATAATATTGGATTCAATACTCAATGACCCGTAACGATGTAAATCCTGGTCATCACCATGAGCACCAACCGTAGTTGTCCCATAAGGTTGCGTGTCTATTGTCCAGGTAGTGGTAAATGACCCCTCAGCATAAGTCGAAGTTATCTGAATAGTCCTATTTGTCCCAAATTCTATCCGTATCGTCCTTGAAGCAGCATAACCATTCCCGGCAATAGTAATTATTGAACCTACTGTTGCTGATTTAGGTGTAATCAGGATAATATTGGGTAGAACGGTTATCGTCCCTTCACAATGCAGGTTCTGGTCATCACCATGGGCTTTGACACTGGTGGTGCCATAAGGTTGGGTATCGATGGTAAATGTCGTAGTCCATGAACCCCGGGCATAGGTTGAGGTAAATTGAATAGTAGGTGTTGTCCCAAACTCTATCCGAATCGTCCGACTTGCCCCATAACCATTACCACGAATAGTGATGATTGTTCCAACTGTGCCTTGTGTAGGTGTAATCACGATAATATTTGGCAGAATAGTTACAGTGCCCGCAGAGTTAATTATCTCTGTCCCTGTTCCTTTTCCGTAGGCAGTAAAGGTAGTAATACCATATTGTTGGGTATCTATGGTAAATGTAGTGGTGAAACTACCCTGTGCTACAGATGTAACCGTCTGAATTGTCCGACTGGTCCCAAAATCTATACGAATGCTATCCGTAGCAGAATAACCATTCCCGCTAATGGTAATCACCGTTCCTACCGAACCTTGAGTTGGAAAGATGTAAATAATATTAGGTGTGATAGTAAATGACCTGTCAAAAGCTGATTCACCAGGAATACCTCTATCTCTACCAGTGATAGTAGTCGAGCCATAAGGTTGTGTAGTGATAGTAAAGAAAGTGGTAAATGAACCATGATGATAGGTAGAGGTAATAATTAGTGAAGGTGTAGTGCCAAAATCTATCTGAACCAGGTTGGTGGCACTATAGCCATTACCTCTAACCGTAACCAATGAACCAACACTCCCTGCCCTCGGTGTAACCAGAATAATATTTGGCTTAATGAAGAAGGTTTGAGTATATGACCCACCACTATCTATCCCGGTAGAGATAACCGTAGTTGAACCTGCTGGCTGGGTATCGATAGTAAAGGTAGTAGTAAATGAACCGGTGTAATCAGCCGTAGTTACTGCGATAGTAAATGTCCTGCCAAAACTCACCCGAATAGTCTCACTTGCCTTGTATCCCTGTCCATTGACTGTCACCTCTTTTCCTACCGTGCCAAAAGTAGGTGTAATGGTTAATCTGCTGGTAATAGTAAATGTAGCTGAAGCATCTGGCCAGGTAAAATAGGTTCTAAGTTTATGGCCCATTGCCTTGATTGTAGTTATACCTACTGGCTGAATATTTACGGTAAACTGAGTAGTAAATGTCCCATCCTCTGTTGTAGTTATTCCCGTAGTAATACTATGGGTCGTGCCAAAATCCAGCTTAATTGTTTCGGTTGCCCCATATCCCGCACCCTCTACCGTCACTACCGTGCCTACAGAACCTGATAAGGGTGTAGTGACTAATAAACGAGGGATGATGATGAATGTGCTTGTGGCCCTAATATCAGATATTCCTATTGAATAAACGACTACAGCAGTAGTTCCCGCCTGTTGTTGATCCACAGAAGGTATCGGTTGAATGTATGACTCACCATCTAAAGGTGCCTTGCCTCCATAGACTCCAATCTTTTTCCCAAAATCATAACGAAGATCATCATTTCGGAAATAACCATCATAATAAATTGTAATGTTAGTTCCAACAGTTCCTATTGAAGGTGACACTTCTCTAATCCTCTGGATTATCTTAAAATCACTCTGGAGACTTCTACCACTTTGGACACCAGATACAGTAATCGTTGTGCTTCCGTAAGGTTGGGTATCTACAGTAAAGGTAGTAGCAAATGTCCCAAATCTATTAGAGGTGACTGTGGTAATCGTCCCCTTAATCCCAAATGCTACCTCTATCTTCTCTGATGCCCCATAGCCATTTCCTTGCACGGTCACAATCGTGCTTACCGTCCCAGTAACCGGTGAAACTAAAGTAAGTTTCTCTGTAATCACAAAAGTCCAGGTGCCGTGTCCCTCCCCCGTTTCCCAGTCACCATACCACGGATAGGAATTGAGCCCAATACCAACAATAGTCGTTGTTCCATAAGGTTGTTCATTTACCGTCCAACTCACTGTAAATGTCCCATCTGATGATGGAGTAGTGATTGTAATTGTTCCCGTAGTCCCAAATAATATATGCACCTGTTCATTACTCCCATAACCATTTGCCGTAATAGTAACCTTAGAACTAACGGTTCCCTCAGGAGGAGCGACATTAGTAATCTTTGGCATAATCACATATAAGAACTTCTCCGATTGACGACCAGAACCCTGACCTATAACTACAATAGTTTTGGTCCCAAAACATTGTATATTAACATCAAAAGCAACTGTAAATGAGCCGGAAGAAGTAGCCGTAGCCCCAGTTGGATATAATTGTGCTCCAACAAATTCTGAAATACCAAATTTAACCTTTAGCGATTCTCCTCCTTGATATCCATCACCATATAATGTAACTCTACTTCCAACTGTTCCTGAGGAAGGCGTAACCTCAAAGATGCGAGGTAAGACATAAAATGTTGCCGTAGAAAAGACACCAGAAACTAAATCTATTGCCCATATAGTTGTCGTTCCTGGCTGGGTATCTACAGTAAAGGTAATCGTAATTGAACCAGAAGAAAGGGCGGTTACCGTGGTAATCGTCTCTGTTGTCCCAAACTTTATCTGCACAAGCGAACTACCACTATAACCATTCCCATAAACGGTTACAATCGTCCCTACTGTGCCTTGGGTAGGGGTAATAGAAACGATATTAGGCAAGATAAAGAAAGAAGATGTAGCCGGATAATCAGAAATAAGCCCTCGGGCAATAATCGTGGTTGAACCATCGGATTGGGTATCTACCGTAAAGGTAATAGTAAATGTGCCACCATGATATGTTTCTGGATTTCTTGAGCTAGATGTTACTAAAGTAATAGTAATAACAGCACCGAATTGAATCCTTATCATTTCCCCTATCCAAAAACCGTTACCACGGATAGATACAATACTACCAACTGTCCCTTGCATAGGTGTAGTTGAAATAATCTTAGGTAATACAAAAAATCCCCTTGTATTTCTAGCAACCACAGGACTAACATCTCTCATAATAATAGTTTTTGTCCCATATGGCCGCTCATCTATCGTAATAACTGTAGTAAAAGAACCATTTGAAGGTGAAGGATTTATTTGTATCATATACTCATTTTCATCGATTTCAATAACTACCTCCTCATTAGGATACCCTGTGCCACTGATAGTTATATTTGTTCCTACCGTTCCTCTTGTCGGCGTAAATAAGGTTATTTGCGATTTTATCATAAATGTATTAGGCGAGGTTCGAGTTGCAACCGCACCTGTATCAGACCCATAGGCCACAATATCCGTATATCCATACTTTTGCGTATCCACTGTAAATGTAGTTGTCCATGAACCGTAGTATCCAGGGCTTGTAGGGTCAGTAGAAACTAAAGTAATCGTCGCATTAGTCCCGAATTTAATCCTGACTAATTCATTTTGACCATAACCATTACCCCTTACCGTAACAACACTCCCCACCACTCCTTCTGTTGGCGTAACTAAAATAATATTTGCCGTTATACAAAAAGTGCCTTCCTCAGATAGATAAGGAGAACTATGCAACGCTTTAATAGTCTTTATTCCATAAAATTGGGTATTTACTGTAAAAGTAATTGTAAATGAACCATAGTCAGTACTTGAACCTGTGGTAATCCCTTGCATTCCTCCCTGAGCTGGGTCACCAAAGTCAATTCTCACCGTATCACTTGCCCGATACCCATCACCTCTTACCGTAACAATAGTCCCCACTGAACCTGAGGTAGGAGTAACAAATACAACCCTCTGTCTTATACTAAATGTCCCCCTGGCAGAAATATTATAATTTTTATCCGTATATGGGTATCCCTGGCTCTTCCATACCGCAGTTATAGAGGTTATCCCGTAAGGTTGTGTATCAACTTCAAATACTAATCTTATTAAACCCTTATTATAGTCTGATGACATACTCCTGATATGCCATTCCCACTCGTCATCAGCCCATGATGGAGATGATGCTCCTGCTGCCCCTTGCACTGTTCCAAAATCTATCGCTATATACCCCGTAGATGGATAGCCTGTTCCTTCTACCGTTACTGAAGTCCCTACCGTCCCCGTAGTAGGTGAAACAAGAATAATATTAGGTGTAATAAAGTATGTATTCGTTGCCTGCTCATTATATCTACTACCTCTCGCCACAATAGTTGTCGTTGCATACGGTTGACTATCAACCGTAAATCTCACCGTCCATGACCCATCCACACTTGCACTTGTCAAAACTATATTTGCTATTGTCCCAAAGTTAACATTTATACTCACAGAGGTATCATATCCATTCCCATATATAGTCACATAGCTACCTACGGTCCCGCTTGTAGGCGTAACTAAAAAGATATTCGGCTGGATACGGAAGGTAGTTGTTGCGGCTGTTTCACCAAAAATCTCACCAGTTGCCCTGATAGTTGTTGTGCTAAACGGCTGAGTATCTACGGTAAATGTCAAGGTAAATGAACCATTCACCGTCGCAGAGCCTGTAGTAAATATTCCTGTAGTGCCAAACTTAAAGAGAATAGTTTCTGATAAACCATACCCATTACCAGATACTGTAACTACACTACCTACGGTTGCCGCAGTCGGTGTAACAAAGATAATATTTGGCTGAATACTAAATATAATACTACTCGTTGCCTGCACGCTACTTCTAAGACTCTGCACGATAATAGTTGTCGTTCCATAAGGCTGGGTATTTACCGTAAAGGTAAAGGTGAAGGAACCGGTATCTGTAGTTGAACCTCTCTCTTCTATCAATATTCCTGGTGCCTGACCAAATATCAATTTGACCGTATCTGAGGCATCATACCCATTACCCGCAACAGTAACTATGCTACCTACTGTGCCTTTAGTTGGAGTAACCGTAATAATATTGGGAATAACAGTAAATGTCCCTTCATTCGTAGGTAACTCGGATACTAAACCATAAGCCCAAATAGTCTTCGTCCCATACGGTTGGGTATCCACAGTAAATTTTGTTGTAAATGTCCCACCAGATACCTGACTGGCTGGGACGATAGTAATAGTTGTCTTATCGCCAAAAGTTATCCGCACAGACTCATTACTCTTAAACCCATCTGCCGAAACAGTAACATAACTTCCTACACTACCTCTTGTTGGAGTAATTTGATAAATCCTTGCCTGAACCTGGAATGTAGTGGTTGCCGCCCAAATTCCATTAACATCATCATAGGCGGTAATCGTACAGGTGCCTGCCGCCTGCGTATCTACGGTAAAGGTAATCGTAAATGACCCATATTTAGTACTGCTAATGGTATTAATCGTAGGAGTCATCCCAAATCTTATCCTTATAGTCTGTGATAACCCAAATCCATTACCACTTACCGTAAGCACTGTTCCCACAGGTCCTGCTGGTTGATTCAAATAAATAATATTGGGTAATATCCTACAGGTATTAGTTGCCTGAGATTTATAGGTATTTCCTCTACCTATAATAGTTGTTATTCCATAAGGTTGTGTATCAATAGTAAAGGTAACATTAAATGACCCTACTCCCTCAGCTACAGCAATCGTTATACTCTGTCTCGAACCAAAATCTATTCTTGTTTGCTCATTGTTGCCATAACCCCTACCCCAAATAGTTATAATTGTTCCCACAATACCCTCTGGTGGCTCAACCTTCCAGATATCAGGTAAAATAAAGAAACTTGAGTAAGCAGTAGGAGTTCCTTCACTTATTGAGTCCTTGTTATGAACTGTAATGGTCGTAGTCCCATACGGCTGAGATTTATCAATCACAAAGGTAAAATAACCAGGTGTATCGGCTTTATCAACACTCCCATCATTATTTATCCTCAGCCACACATATTTATCTATCTCATTACCAAAGTCTAAAACTGCGTTCTCATATGTGCCAGAGTGATAATAATAACCATCACCCCACACTGTTACCGTTATGCCTACTGAACCCTGAGTTGGCGAGACCAAATAAATTCTTGGAAGTATCTTGAATGTTCGAGTGCCTATCTGTTGAGTGAGCGTCCCTTTCATTTCTACAGTCTTTGTCCCATACATTCGTCTATCTATGGTAAATGTAGTGCTAAATGACCCAAAAAGAGTAGTAGATATAGTTCCTCGTATACTGTCGGCAATTCCACCTCCACTAATTGTAATCGAAATCTCCTCACTTGCCCCATAACCATTACCTGCCACTGTAACTACTGTGGTTACAGAGCCAATGGTCGGAGTAAACAAAATTATATTTGAGTAAATCTTGAAGAAATAGTCTGATACCGTCCCATACTGTTGACTACCAAGTCCTGTAACCTTAAGTGTTGTCGTGCCATAAGGCTGGGTATTAACAGTAAATGTAGTGGAGAATGACCCTTCTGCATAGGTTGAAGTAGTTAATAAAGTAACATTAGTTCCAAAATCTATCTGGATAAGTTCTGTGGCACCAAATCCATTCCCGGCTATGGTAACTATTGTTCCTACTGTTCCGCTTTGTGGTGAGAATAGGAATAGATTAGAGGTAATTCCTACACTACCAATAGATTCAAAATACTCTCCATAAGTAGAACTTACTTTAACCGTATGCGTCCCAAAATGTTGGGTAGTAATAGTAAATTTAGTTGAGAAAGAACCATAAGCCGTAGAGTTAAATTCCGGAAGCGCATCTGTCCCAAAATTTATGGATATTTGTGTTGCACTACCAAATCCATTACCAGCAATAGTCACAAAACTACCCACTGTGCCAGTTCTTGGTGACAAATAAATAATGATATTAACAATCTTGAAATAGCCGGTTGAAGTCCCTGATGCAGAAACACCCACAGCATTAATTGTCGTTGTCCCATAAGGTTGCGTATCCGTAGTAAATGAAGTAGTAAATGTCCCACAGGCATTGGCTTGACTTACGGTTATACTCCGTTTTGTCCCAAAATCTATCCGAATAGTCTCAGAGGCACTAAAACCTTCTCCATTTATGGTTACTACTGTCCCCACTGTTCCAAAAGAAGGTGTAACAAATGTTAAATTTGAAGTTATGGTAAGTGAAAAAGTCCCAGGAGCCTTTTGAGTGGTATCACTACCATAAGCCGTGATAGTTTTAAGACCATATCCCTGTGTATCAACCGTAAAGGTAGTTGTCCATGACCCAAAGGCTTGCGTTGAGGTCTGGGTTATGGTAGCACTTGTCCCAAAATGAATCACAATTACCTCACTTGCCCCAAATCCATTACCCTGCACAGTAACTATTGTTCCCACTGAACCGGAAACAGGACTGACAAAAAAGATGTTAGGTAAGATGACTAACGAGGTATTTGCCTGAGTTCCTGGGCCCTTACCAGTAATTGTTGTCGTCCCATATTTTTGAGTATTAACCGTAAAATATATGACAAACCTTCCCTGCCCAAATGCACCACCACTATTACCGGTAGTTATCGTCCTGGTTGTCCCAAAATGTATAGAAATACTTTCTGCACCACCAAATCCTGTTCCTTCTACCGTTACTACCAATCCAACCGTTCCGGAAGTAGCCGTAACCCAAATATTAGGATTAATCGTAAATGATTCTGTCCCTATTCTCTTAGAATTAACCCCTGTAGCTGTTATAACTTTATCCCCTAAAGACTGTGTATTTACAGTAAAAGTCTGCGAAAATGTTCCTACATTATTCGTCGTCGCAGTAGCAATCCCTTCAGTTATTTCAAATTTAATCGGCACAGACTCCGTTGCCCCAAATCCTTCACCCTTTATGGTCACAATTGAACCTACCGTGCCTGCTCGGGGTGTAATCTCGCAAATCTTGCCTAAGACATGGAATAAGGTGGTAGCAGAAGTGCCTGTTTGTAGTCCCGTTGCCTTTACGGTTACTGTTGCCGGCTGGGTAAGGATAGTAAAGGTATAACTAAATACACCATCAATATTAGTATTGGTAGTTCCCGGGTCTGTATTCAATAAACCAAAATCTACATCCACTACCTCACTCGACCCATAGCCATTACCCTTTATCTCCACCGAAATCCCTATTGTCCCTGAAGTCGGAGTAATGGAATAAATATTAGGTCTAATGGTAATTGAACCAATTTTTTCTTCTGTTGATACATTTGTTCCTTTAACTAATATGGTTGTAGTACCAAAAGGTTGAGTATCTATGGTAAAACTGGCAGTAAAAGTCCCATAATCAGAAATACTTGGTATCGTCAAAATCGGAGGAAAAGAAGGAGGAATTTTGGTACCAAATATTATTTGTATAGTCTCATTTCTACCATAACCATCACAAACTACAGTCACCCATGCCCCAACAGTTCCTGCATCAGGAGAGATGGAAACTATTCTTGCTCTTATCTTAAAATAATTAATTGCCTCTCGAGCAATCTTAAAACCAGTAGTAGTAATAGTCGTTGAACCATAAGGTTGGGTATTAACTTCAAAATTACAAGTTGATAGTAACACACCCTGTGAATTCGATAGACCCGTAGCAATAGATACTACCTCCCCAAATCCTATCTTAACATTTTCACCTGCATCATAACCATTACCAGATATAGTAACCCTTTGCCCAATAGTTCCTTCAGATGGAGTAACATCGGTTATCTTTGGGATAATAATAAATGTTCCCTCGGTTCTTATACCAGAAGTATCTGTCCCATAAACTGTCTTTGTTCCACCTGGTTGACCAGAAGAAATAATCAGTTCCACTGTTAAAGAACCCGATGTAGCCGCCTTTTTAGTATTATCAATCTGCAAACCAATAGCCAGTTGTATCACTCCAGGAGTAGGTGTAAATCCATTTCCAATAATAGTTACAACAGAACCAATAGTCCCTTGAGAGGGTGTAACTAAAATCATCTTTGGGGTTATCTTAAAGGTAGTATTCGTGGCATAAGCCCCCGCAGCTCCTGTTGCAGAGATTGTGGTCGTCCCATAAGGCTGAACATCTGTAGTAAAAACTAAACTAATGCTACCTAAATAATTGGCGGTAGTAGTGGTAATTGTCGGTGTTGACCCAAATCCAATAGCCACTAACTCTGACGAACCATATCCATTACCAGAAACTGTAACTTGTAACCCGACTGTTCCTGATGTCGGTGTTACATCTACTATTTTTGCCAAAATAACGAAACTATTAGTTCCCCTGGTATAAATATCATTAGCTGTAATGGTATGACTCCCATAAGGTTGAACATTTACAGTCAAAGTAATACTAAAAGAACCAAATTGAGTAGAACTGCCATAGACGGTCAATGTTGCATAGTTGCCAAAATTAATGGTTATATCCTGTGATACCCCAAATCCATTTCCAAAAAGGGTTATAGAACTACCTACGGTTCCAGATGTAGGTTCTACCTTAAAGATATTTCCACTTATGGTAAATAAACAAACATTTTCTGATGAGGGGCTACTAAGAGATACCGTAGTAGTCCCATAAGGTTGAGTATCAACGGTAAATGACTTAACAAATCCACCAGCCGCATCTGTTGAGGTAGAAGATATTGTTTTTGTCGTCCCAAAATCTATATAAACATCTACCGTTGAGGCAAAACCACTCCCCGTTACCGTAAGTATAGTTCCAACAGAACCTACAGTTGGTGAAATACTAATCTGACCCCTTATAGTATATGTCCCTTCACCATAATGTCCTGAAGTAAGCCCATAAGCAGTAATAGTTTTGACGCCTGCATTTTGTCCTGGCACGGTCGCGGTAACACTAAATGAACCATTTGCACTACTGTATTTTGTTGTCCAGGTGGTTGTATCACCGAAGGTTAATTTTATCAGCTCACTACTTCCAAAACCATCACCGCTCACCGTCACCTCACTCCCAACAGTCCCTATTTGAGGAGTTATCAGCCAGATTCTACCTGTAACTATAAAAGTAGTAGTTCCTATTATACCTGATGCACCTGTTGCTTTAACTGTAGTAGTAGCCGCTTGAACATCAGCGGTAAAAGTAATAGTAAAAGTTCCATAGTTATTCATTTGTGATACCGGAATATTTGCTCGTTGTATGCTTGTGCCAAAATCAATGCTTATAGATTCGTTGTCATCGAACTTCCCAAATCCTTCGCCATCCAAACTAATAGTTGTTCCCACCGTCCCGGAAGTAGGTGTAATAATAATTTTTGGCAGTATCTTAAAAGTAGTAGATGCAGTCGCTACATTTCCTTCTACTCTTACCTCCGTCGTAGGTGTTCCTGGTTGAGTGACAGTTGTGAAGGTAGTAGCGAAAGTCCCCTTACCACTTGTAGTAACACTTCCTACCCAAATCCCACCAAACTTAACATTTACTACCTCTGTGGCACCAAAACCATTCCCCGAAATTGCAACCTGAATACCTATTGTTCCGGTACCAGGTTCAATAGAAAGTATATTTCCTCTAATAGTAAATGTAGAAGTAGCTATGTGTCCATCCGGAGGAGAGTTCATCCCTCGAATCTTAATTATTCTCATTCCAAATGGATATGTCAGAATTTGTTGCGTGTATCCAAATGACCCATCTGCAAGTGTATCGTATTGCCCAACTTCACTCTCCTCTTCAAACTGACTAAAATAATACTCCAAAGATTTAAGACCATTCCCGTAAACATTTACTGTAATTCCCACAGTCCCATAATTGGGTGAGACTTTATATATATTGGCAATGATATTAAATTCCTTATTTATTGATGACACCATTGACATATTTCCAATGGCAGTAATCGTAGTTCCCTGCATTCGATTAGATGCCTGGGTATTAACCGTAAATGATAGACAAAAAGTTCCTCCCTCACCAGTGGTAACAAAAGTAATGCTTGTATGGTTACCAAATTCTATCCGCACACTTTCTAAACCCTGAAAACCATTACCATATACAGTTACCCAACTTCCAACTGTTCCTCTTGTTGGAGTAACTAAATAAATACCGCCAATGAGACAAAAAGCTGTATTAGTATATGCATAGGCACCCGTAGGTCCTGTAATTTTAATCGTAGTTGTCCCATAAGGTTGAGTATCTACTGTAAATACTGCTGTGATACTTCCAGAATTAGCAGACTGGAATGTTAACCCCATCGAATGGTCTAATTGCCCAAATTTAATTTCTATATTTGTTCTACTTGCTTCAAACCCTGTTGCCTGAACTGTGACCAGAGAACCTATAGTTCCTCTCGAAGGAGTAACATAAGTAATATATGGTGAAATTCTGTAAGTAGTAGTAGCCGCAGTAATCCCTGAATAATCCACTACTGTAGCTGTTATAGTTGTTGTCCCATAAGGATGACTTAGATTTGTTTCTGCATTACTAAATACAATACTAAATGTTCCTGCTGAATTGGCGGATTGAGTAGCATAGGAAAGAATCGCTGTCCCAAAGGTAATTACAATCTCTCTACCAGCAATAAACCCTTCACCTTCTACGGTTAGTACACTACCTACTATACCCGAAGCAGGATTAACATAAATAATCCGTTGATTAACCAGGAATGTCTTTTCAGGTTGAGTACCAGACTGCATCCCTCTGGCTTTAACCGTAGTAGTGGCTGGCTGTTGAACTACTGTAAAGGTGACAGTGAATGAACCGTTAACATTTGTGGTCGTGCAGGTAATCGTCTTTACCTCACCAAAATCTATTTCTACTGATTCACTTACCTTAAAACCATTACCATAAACAGTTATTACCTCTCCAACATAAGCACTGGTAGGAATAATCTGCCAAATATTACCTGTTATCTTAAATCGCGTGGTGTCTGTAGCACTTGCATCTTTATCCCGAGCTACCACTGTCACACTACCATAAGGTTGGGTATCCACAGTAAAGGTTTTGGAAAATGTCCCATAAGCAGAGGTAGTAAATGTCGCTCTCACCGATAATAAACCACCAAAGGTGATTGTTCCCATAGTCCCTGTCCCAAAACCACTACCTGTTACACTTACCACACTCCCTACTGTTCCTTCTGCAGGTGTAATTACAACTAACGCCGATATAACACTAAATGTCCCCGATGACTCTCTGCTGGAAGTCATACCTCTTGCCACTATTGTTCTTAATCCATAAGGTTGGTCTTGCGTGGTAAAGATAAGACTAAATGTTCCTGAGACATTACTTGTTCCAGTTTTTATATTACTTATGTTACCAAAATTTACTTGAATTTGTTCACTTATCCCATATCCTTGCCCCAATATAGTAACAAGAGTCCCAATTGTTCCAGAAGTTGGTGTAACTTGATAAATCGATGTTTGAACATAAAATCCTATCGTGTTTGTAGCCCCCGAGGTCATACCCCGAGCGGTAATAGTAGTCGTTGCTGGCTGCTGTAAGACAGTCAGTATAATTGAAAATGTTCCCGCACCATTTGTATTAGTAGTCCAAACATCTATGAACGAACCAAAATCTATCTTAATTTGTTCATTGGCTTTATAACCATCACCATATAAAGTTACAAGAGCACCTACTGTTCCCGTAGTTGGTGTTACATTTATATTACTAATAATAGCAAATGCAGTGCTGGTAGCTCGTGCCCCTGATTGCCCTACAATGACAATGGTAGTTGTTCCCATTGGTTGTCTATCAACTGTAAAGGTATGTGTAAAAGTCCCGTTTATAGATGTTGTCTTACTACCTCGCCAATTTGTTGTTGGTGTCCCAAAATAAATATCAACTGTCTCACTACCTCCATAACCATTACCTGAAACAGTTATCACTGAAGTTACAGTACCAATAGTAGGTGTAACCTCAATTATATTAGCTAAAATAGTAATACTACCTGTTACTATTTGACCAGAACTCCCTTGCCCCTCAATTGAAACTGTTGTCGTTCCATAAGGTTGAGTATCTACTGTAAATGTCATACTAAATGTCCCATTATTAGATGCTATAGTGTTATTCCTTGGTTGCACAGTTGTGCCCAACTTAATAACTACAGTTTCATTATCCCCACTATATCCATCCCCTTCTACAGTAACAGTAGAACCAACTGTCCCTGATTTAGGAGTTAGTAATGTAATCTGAGCAGTAATCTTAAATTCTGTCAGCTTCTCCTGGAAGGAATTTGATATGCCTTTGACTCTAACCGTCTTACTCCCATACGGCTCTAAGGGGATAGTGAAGGTGATGGTGAATGAACCCGCGTCATTACTCGTGACTACCGTAGTTAATGTGCCAGTCGTCCCAAAGACTATATTTATCTGCTCATTGGCATCATATCCTGTTCCGTTTATCGTTACCAGTGTCCCGACAGAGCCTTGTGCCGGGCTAACAGGGGTGATACTGGATTGAATAGCAAATGTAGTGGTAGCAGATTGCCCTGTAGCTACACTGGTTGCGGTTATTGTATGTGTCCCAAATCGCTGGGTATCTATCGTAAAGGTAGTCGAGAATGTCCCGCCTGCAGTAGTTGTAACCAATTGAATCGTCTTTGTTTCGCCAAAATCTATTCTCACTTGCTCGGTAGGAGCATAATGGTCTCCCGTTACCGTTACCACTAAACCAACTGACCCAGTTGTTGGAGTAACAGTAATTGCCCTTACTGTCTGGAAGGTAACTGTGGCTACATACTGCGTAGTTGCAGTTAAAACCTGATAGAATATCTTTGAGGTATTGGTGATATATCCTGTTTTACTAACCCTCAGGGTCAATGTCCCGGTATCATCTAAACTTGGGTCAATGGCTATCGTAGCAGTTCCACCAACGGTAGTTGATTTTGTAGTACTACCATAAACATCTGCCAGTGATGTTGTCGCGGTCATCACTTCTACCTTTGCATCATCTACTGCATTACCAAATTCATCCGTAACCACTACCTTCAAGACAAACTTTAACCCATTCCCTTCACTGGCTAAGAAAGTAGGTAGTGTTTGTGTGCCACCAGTAGAAGTGCCAACCTGACTCCTGGTCGTGGTGACATAACCTTTCTTGGCGTATTGTGCCTGGAAACCAGTCCCTGTACCAACCGCTATGTACCAGGAAGAGGTTGATGTCCCCCATCTTGGTCCTGCAATATAAGGTAATTGTGTGGTTGACCCTGGGATGAGTAATTTCACCGACTCGGTGCCAGTTGAAGGACCTTGTAAGGTCAAAATCGCCCCTAACTCATCCTGCACTGTATCTATTTTCACCGCATACTTCAAAGCACCATCCGGTCCCATAAATTTAGGTCGCATCTGTAAAGTCTTGCTCGCCGAAACCGAAGCAGTTGACATGGTCACAACATACCCATCCTTCCAATATTGTGCCCAAACTTCCGTCCCGGTAGCGGCAATATACCAATTCCCACTACTGAATGTTTGTGTCCCACCATCGAGATAAGTAACCTCTTGTGTTCCCGCTGATGTCCCAAACAACCTCACCGTATCCGTAGCCACAGGGGTTAAAGTGACATCCAATTCATCCTTAACATCACCTGTGGAAATCTTGAAAGCAAATTGGAGTTGTCCTCCTTTGTAGTCTATATCAGGAAACTTAGTAGAATTTCCTTTATAAGCAATTTTCGGTTGATAAAAATCATCTAGTGGGAATATCTCAGTTATTGTTCCTACATATCCATATTTATCTATCCTCAATTCAGACTGTGTCGTTACCGTAGCTGCAATATAACCAATTCCAGTACTGGTAATAGTAGCATCAAGAATAGCAAATCCAGTAGAAGAAAAGGAAGTATTAGTTCCAGAAAGAGTCAGTGTCCCATCTAACTCATTTAAAGCACCAAGAACTTTTATCGCAAACTCCATACCTTTAATAGAAGTAGTCCCTACTTGAGAAATATAGGTAGTAGTTGCAGGATAGTTACCTAATTCAATTATTCTCTGCCCATCAGAAGAGGTAGTAATACTCCCTATACCAGTATTAGTCTCTGTTGCATTTACCCAACCTTTTCGGCAAATAGACAATCCTCCACCTGGACCTGCAGTATCATCCCAGTAAAAAACATTAGTTGTGGAAGTAGAAGGATTAATACCTCTAAAGGTAATTGTGCCATTTCCTCCACCTGTTTCAAGATTATCCCAGTTAAATCCTGCACTCTGCCCTAACTCATCACAAACGATTACCTTTAACCCATAAGGTAATCCTGGGGCATCATATTTTGCCCCCAAATCTATAGCACCTGAATCATAATCCACAGTAGCCTGTGTACCTGCAGAAAGGGTAAGAGTTGCTCCTGTAGTCACAAATCCTGTTACTGTAAGATTTAATGTCCCATAAACAGTCGTTGTTGCCGCTATATATCCTATTCCACCTTGAATTGTCCATGTCCCAATTACAAATCCTCCCGGAACAGCGGTATATCTAGCCAAATTAGCAGTATTATACGTTTGCATAATTGTACTTGTCCCACCTAATTCATCAGTGATACCTATGACCTTGATATTAAATTCCATACCTTTAATGGTATAGGTGGTGGATGTTGGGATAGGATTAGTAGATAGAATAGTAGTGGTAGATGTCATATTGATCCAGACTTGATTAGATGTGCCGGTAGTAATAGTCCCAAGATTAAAATGAGTTGCCGTAGCATTAACATATCCTGCCTTCTGGAGGGTAAATGTGCCTGCCCCTCCAGTATCTGCCCAGTATAAGGTAGTTCCAGTATAAGTAGCTGGGGGATTACCTCTAAATTTGGCTAATCCAAGGTTAGGATAATCAAACCCTGTTGTCCAACCAAGTTCATTCCTAACTGTAACCTTCAATCCAAACTTCATTCGTGGTCCAATCTGATTAGCGGTAAGAAATTCTGTTGCTGTCCCAAAAACAACCGTCGTCTGGGTACTACCTGTAGGGGCAAAGGATACACTCGTATCTATGTACCCTGGTCTTTTTACTGTCAATGTTCCCCAGGTAGTAGGACTCCCAGCAATATACCAGATATTATTTTGTAGAGTTATAGTAGCTATTCTAAAACCACCTTCTTGAGTATCAAACGAAATTCCCGTAGAGGTCATTGTCCTACCTAATTCATCTGTTACTCCTAAAACTTTGATATTAAATTCCAAACCTTTGATAGTATAAGTAGCTTTATCCTGCCCTGGAGATTGATAGATATTATTAGTTTGAATAGTAGTTGTATTACCAAAGTTAATGATGATTTGGGTTTCAGACCCTGTTTCAATATATTGCAATCCTGAATGTGTAGTGGTAGCATTTACATAGCCTGTCTTTTGAATCTGTAATTCCTTTAGTGTTCCCATCTCTGGATCTGCCCAATATAATATATTCGTGCCTGTGGATGCATCCATGGCTCTTCCATTAAACTTAGCCAGCAATAAAGTTGAACTCGCAAGTGGATTACCTAATTCATCTGCTACTATTACCTTCAAGCAAAATTTCAACGGAGGACCTAGAGAGTCCACCCCCTCCCATAATGGACTATAAGCTACCTTACATATCCCTCCTAGAGCACCATAACCATCCTCTGGTGACATACTATCCGTTGTTGTTGCGCGTACATAACCAGGCATAATAATGCTTAAGTAACCTGGAGTATAACTTCCTGCTATATAACCTATTCCATCTTTCACCGTTTGGGCAATAATCCCAAAGCCTGAAGAATTAAAGATAGTATCTGTTGTCATCGTCATTGTCGCCAACAATTCATTCTTTATCCCAATTACATTTATATTAAATTGCATCCCTTTAATAGAATGTGTTCCTGTAGTAGAGATTGACCCTGCTTTAGCACTAAAACTACCAAACTCAATAATTGTTTGTGCATTAGCAGATGTAGAAATTGTCCCTAAAGCATCATTTGTTTTCTCGGCTCGTATATATCCTATTTTTTGAATATTCAATACCCCAGATGTTGTAGTTTGAGTATCTAACCAATATAATATATTCCCTGAAGTAATTGTTGGAGTTCCCCCTCTAAAGGTAGCAGTTCCTAACTCAAGATAACTAAATCCAGTAGTACTTCCGAACTCATCTGCGACTATCACCTTTAATCGGAATTTTAATGGGTCAAATGTTATTATATTTGGCGAGTCCAAACTTAAACTAATTGCACCAGTAGCACTTTTTACATATCCTGGAACAGTAATAGTTAGAGTTCCTGTAGTCGTAGGACTTCCTGCAATATAACCTATACCATTTCTTACTGTTTGAGTAGCAATATCAAATCCTGAATCTGTCGCTGTCCCAAACAAAATACCTCCATCTACTAAAGTTACAGTTCCATTTAATTCGTTCTTGACCAATTCTACCTTCATTGAGTATTTCAAACCACTGGTTAGTGCCGAACTACCAGCAGGAATCTCAGTTCCACCAAGAGTTTGTGTACCTTTCATAGTAACAACTGTTTGTGTTGCATTAGATAATTTCACAAGATTTAACGGCCCACCTGAAACTTGCACATACCCTGTCTTTGTCGCCCCCAATCCAACAGAGGTAACCGCCAGAACAAAATAATACTCATTTCTATTTATTCCTGCATTTGAATAAGTTGGATCATACCAATTAGCTCCCGATTTCCTCCGAACAGTTACTTCTGTCAATGGATTTTCTATCTCATCGTATGTAAGTACCTTCAATATACACTCTAACCCTTTAATCGCATAAGTCCCAGGTGTAGAGATGGAGGCTGTTTGAATCGTCTTGGTCGCATTATCACCACCTAAATCTATCACAATCTGCCCTGATGATGTGCCGGTAATCCCACCGGCGGTAGTAATGTCTAATCCTGAATGTGTCTTGTTTGCATATACATAACCACTCTTTAAAATAGATAATGTTGCTGGTGTCCCCATCGTATCCGCCCAGTATAATGTGGTTGTACCAGCAGTAACTGTATAAGTACTCGGTTCCACTCCTCTAAATGTCTTTGGACTCAAATCAGTAGCTAACAATCCATTCCCCAACTCATCCCGGACTATCACTTTCAAAGCAAACTTTATGCTCCCTAAATTTACCTCTTTCTGCACCGTATTATCATAGCCAAGCTCTACTGATGTCGTCTTGACATACCCATTTACTACTAAGGTAATCGTTCCAGAAGTCCCTGTAGCGGCAATGTATGCAAAACCATCACTATAAGTAGCAGGAGCAATCCATGTAAGATTAGTCAAGGTAAGTCTAGTAGTATTAGTCGCTGTCAAAGTTATCGTCCTCTCTAACTCATCCTTCGCACTTACCTTGAATCCAAACTTTATGCCATAAAAAGTGACATCAGTTCCCGCAGATACTGTCCCAGTAGTTGTTCCTACATAGCCTGCTACTGTTAAAGTAATCTGCCCTGTCCCTGTCGCCGCTACATACGCATAACCACTATCATAAGTATCTGGCTCGGTCCGATTAAGTCCTGCACCTAAAGTAATAGTAGTAGTTGCCTCTCTTAGGTATATCCAATTACCTAATTCATCATAGGCAGATATCTTAAATCCACGACATATACCCACAAAATTTACTGGTGTCTGAGTAGTAGATGCATAATTTAATGATTCAGAAGTCGTTCCGCGATAGCCGCTTACTACCAGAGTCATCGTTCCTGCAGTTCCTGTAGCGGCAACATACGCATAACCTGCACTATAAGTAGCTCCATCTATCCAATTAAGATTAGTCAAGCTAATAGTCGAAGTAGCCGCAGTTAAAGTAAGAGTATTACCCAACACATCCTTCGCACTGACCTTAAACCCATACTTTATCCCCACTAATGTCTTCTCTACCTGACTTAATGACCCATAGGTAAAGGTCGTCCCGGTAGCTATATACCCGGTCACCGTTACTGTCCCTTTATCTTCACCTGTCCCCGCAAAATATAATGCCCCTTCAC
>JBFLYA010000002.1 GCA_040757115.1 bacterium
CTTTGCTTCATTTAATGTCCCATAGGGACAACATATTGGTAGAAATAAATATCATACAAATAATGTCCCATAGGGACAACATATTGGTAGAAATAAATATCATACAAATAATGTCCCATAGGGACAACATATTGGTAGAAATAAATATCATACAAATAATGTCCCATAGGGACAATATATTGGTAGAATTTTTCCACAAATTTTCTACCAATATATCGTTCCTACGGAACTGATTGATTTGTCTATCTATTCCTACCGATATTATGTTCCTAACGGAACGATTATTCTCATGCCTTATTTATGGGTATTATCCTATGTAGACTTCCAGTTAATAACCGCTGTAATTGTTTTTAAGCCTTTTTAAACACCGAAAAACGCGAAAAACACGAAAAAAAGATATTTTTCTCTCTGTTTCTCTGCGTCTCTGCGGTAAAGGATTACCTGAACGGTTACAATAAAACTCATTGACAATAAATATTCATTATGATATAATAAACAGAGGAGGAAGGGAAAGATGTTTGGGAGTTTATTAAAAAAGATTTTTGGGACTAAAAAAGAGCGGGATTTTCGTCGGCTAATGCCTTTAGCTGAAGAAATTACTGCATTAGAACCAGCAATTACTCAATTATCTGATGCCCAGTTACAGGCAAAAACAGATGAATTTAAAAAAAGATTAGCCGAGGGCGAAACATTGGAAGATATTTTATTCGAGGCATTTGCCGTGGTGCGTGAAGTTGGGAAACGCACCATTAATATGCGACATTTTGATGTGCAATTAATTGGTGGGATAGTCTTACACGAAGGTAAAATTGCCGAGATGAAAACAGGTGAAGGGAAAACTTTAGTCGCCACTCTACCCGCATACCTGAACGCATTGACAGGCAAAGGCGTCCATATCGTTACGGTTAATGATTATTTAGCCAAAAGAGACCGCGAATGGATGGGACCAATCTACGAATTTTTAGGTCTTAGCGTAGGGGTCATTCAGCATGATTTGAATTTTCGAGAGCGACAACAGGCTTATAGCTGTGATATTACCTACGGCACAAATAATGAGTTTGGTTTTGATTACCTCCGAGATAATATGGTTGGACATAAAGACCTGAAGGTGCAACGAGGCCATTATTTTGCCATTGTGGACGAGGTAGATTCTATATTAATCGATGAGGCAAGAACACCACTTATTATCTCAGGCCCAGCCGAAGAATCTACGGATAAATACTATAAAGTTGATAAAATTATCCCTTACCTTCGTAAGGAAACTGATTATCAGGTTGATGAAAAACTTCGCACGGCTAATTTAACTGAAGAAGGGGTAACAAAGGTAGAAAAATTACTTAAGGTAAAAAATCTTTATGAACCGAGTAATATAGATTTATCCCATCATGTTGTTCAGGCACTAAAAGCCCATACATTATTCCAGCGAGATGTCGAGTATATGGTTAAAGATGGTGAAGTGGTAATTATAGACGAATTTACTGGTCGGTTGATGCCCGGTCGCAGATACTCAGAAGGACTTCATCAAGCCCTTGAGGCAAAAGAGGCTCTCCGCGTCAGACAGGAAAATCAAACCCTGGCTACGATTACCTTCCAGAATTACTTCCGAATGTATGAAAAATTAGCCGGAATGACCGGAACAGCAGATACAGAGGCAGAAGAATTTGATAAGATTTATAAATTAGAAGTAGTCGTTATTCCAACTAATAAATCCCTGATTCGCACCGAGTATCCGGATGTTATTTATAAAACAGAAAAAGCGAAATTCAAAGCCGTTATTCAGGAAATCGTAGAGTTATATAAAGCCGGCAGACCGGTGTTGGTCGGAACTATCTCTGTAGAAAAGTCAGAACGGCTCAGTGCCCTGCTAAAAAAAGAGGCTATCCCTCATCAGGTGCTTAATGCTAAATATCATGAAATGGAGGCACACATAGTTGCCCAGGCTGGACATAAAAAAGCAGTAACTATTGCCACAAATATGGCTGGTAGAGGAACAGATATTGTCCTTGGCGGTAATCCACCAGATCCAAAAGAACACGATGAAGTCGTCAAATCAGGCGGGTTACATATTCTCGGTACTGAGCGGCATGAATCAAGAAGAATTGATAACCAACTTCGGGGTCGGGCTGGAAGACAGGGAGACCCAGGCTCATCTAAATTTTATCTTTCATTAGAAGATGATTTGATGCGAATATTTGGTTCTGAGAAAATTCAAGGGATTATGGAAACTCTGGGGTTAGGAGAAGACGATGTGATTGAACATCCCTGGATTACTACCGCAATTGAACGAGCCCAAAAACAGGTGGAAGGCCATAATTTTGACATCCGGAAAAGATTATTAGAATTCGATGATGTCATGAATCAGCAAAGAACCATTATTTATCAAGAAAGGGATAGAATTTTAAACGAAGAAAGTATCTCAGAACATATCCAGGAAATAATTGATGAAGTTATGGATGACACCATTTATTCTTACGCTAATGAAAAAGACCATCCCAGTGATTGGAATAAAGAGGGTTTAATGAATGGATTATATCAAGTTTTTGGGATAATAATGGACTTAAGTAATGTGCAAAACTTTGATGACCTGAAAGAAATGGTAACTTCCACAATTAAAGAGGTCTATAAAGAAAGAGAGGATTTAATTGGAAAAGAACAGATGGACCAACTTCAACGAAGCATTATGCTTCATGTGCTTGATGCCCATTGGAAAGACCATCTCCATAATATGGACTATCTTCGCGAAGGAATTAATTTACGCGCCTATGGACAAAAAGACCCATTAGTTGAATATCGGCATGAAAGCTATCGAATGTTTGACGCATTAATTGTCAAGGTTAAAGAGGAGGCAGTCGGATACCTCTTTAAAGTTCAAATAGTGGCAAACCCTGTCCTCCAGCAAAGACCTGTTCAAATGGTAGAAAGAAGAGAAACCATCCCGACAAAACATCCCCAAAAGCAAAAAGAAATACCAATAATAGAAGAAAAACATAAACTGGGCAGAAATGACCCCTGTCCTTGTGGCAGTGGCAAGAAATACAAAAAATGCTGTCTGGAAAAGGGTAACCGTTCAGGTGGTAATTTACCGTAGAGACGCAGAGAAACAGAGAAGACATGGAAATAAATCAGATCACAGAAAAGATTATTGAGGTAATCTTTGTAATACATAGGACATCAAAACCAAATTTGTTAATCAATCATGATATGTCAGTCCTAAAAAGTTTGCTCTGATGAAAATCAGAGATGGAATGAAACGTATGACAAATAGTTTTTAATTTTTTTCTCTGCGTCTCTGCGTCTCTGCGGTGAACGGTTACGGAAAAGGCAACTGTTTAAATGTCCGTGTAAATAAGGGAAAATGAAAACTGATTTAAGAAAGGCAATCTTAGCCAGAAGAGATTTGTTAACTATCCAGGAGATAACCGCAAAAAGTTTTAAGATAAAAGGAAGGCTTTTTGATTTAGCAGAATTTAAAGAGTCAGCCTTTGTCTGTTTTTATGTCTCTTTTAAAAGTGAAGTCCAGACACATCAGATGATTAAAGAGACATTAATGCTGAATAAAAAAGTTGCGGTGCCAATCGTCGAACGAAACAAAAGTTTATCTCTTTGTGAATTAAAGGATTTTGATAAAGAGCTGGAAGTCGGTAAATTTGGAATTTTAGAGTCAAAACTTGAATATCGAAGACCGGTAGATTTATCAAAAGTAAAGTTAGTGATTGTTCCGGGGGTAGTTTTTGATAAAAACGGCAATCGCATTGGTTATGGAGGAGGCTATTACGATAATTTATTAAGCAAGATGTGCGGTATTCCTTTTATTGGTTTAGCATATGAATTGCAAATTGTGAATGATGTGCCTGCAGAAGACCGAGATATCCCGGTGCATAAAATTATTACGGAAAACAGAGTTATAAATAGGACATAAAGGAGAGAATATGTCTAAATTAACCCATTTTGACAAACAGGGACAACCCAGGATGGTTGATGTCAGTCAGAAGGATGTAACTTCACGAATAGCCATCGCCAGAGCAAAGGTTTTGATGAAAAAAGAAACTATTGAGCTCATTTGTAATAAAAAGATACAAAAAGGCGATGTATTAAGTGTTGCCGCAACTGCCGGGATTTTAGCCGCTAAAAAAACATCCGAATTAATCCCTATGTGTCATCCATTAATGATAGAATCTGCTGATATTAGGTTTAATCTAAATGAGACTGACATAGAAATAGAGGCACAGGTTACTGTCTGGGCTAAAACAGGCGTAGAAATGGAGGTTTTAACCGCAGTTTCTATTGCCGCCTTGACTATCTATGATATGTGTAAGTCCGTTGACCGCGAAATGACTATTTCAGAGATACAATTGATTAAAAAAGCAGGCGGTAAAAGCGGAATATGGAAAAGGATATAAAAAACACCTTATTTTATCAAGATGGATATTCATAAGGAATAATGCTAATGGCGAATAAAAATTTACCTATTGGTATCTTTGACTCTGGAGTTGGTGGGTTGACGGTAGCGGCTGAAATAATGAAAACCTTACCTTCAGAAGATATAATCTATTTTGGTGATTTAGCCCGAACCCCTTATGGCTCAAAATCTCAAGAAACTGTCCGCAGATTTTCCCTTGAGATTGCTAACTTTCTTATCGAACAGCAGGTGAAAATGATTGTCGTTGCCTGTAATACTGCATCATCTTTAGCCTTAGGTGTATTAAAAGAAAGATTTAGCCTGCCAATTATCGGTGTCATCCAGGCTGGTGTTTTGAAGGCAATAAAGATAAGTCGGTCTAAAAGAATAGGTGTGATTGGCACTCAAGCTACCATTTCCAGCAATGCCTACCTTGAGGCAATTAAAGCCATAGACCCCACCATTCAGGTCACAAATCAACCCTGCCCTTTATTTGTGCCATTAGTAGAAGAAGGTTGGTTTGAACATAAAGTAACTAAATTAGTGGCACAAGACTATTTTACCCCATTAAAAAACAATCAAATAGACACACTAATTTTAGGCTGCACACATTATCCATTCTTAAAAAACATCTTACAAGAAATTATGGGGAATGAAGTCGTATTGGTTGATTCCGCAATTGAAGTTGCCTTCCAGACAAAAAAGGTATTAGAGGAAAATAACTTACTTTGTAACCAAAATCCTACCCCTGTCTATAAATTTTATGTCAGCGACGCCTCTTCAAAATTTGTCGAAATAGGTAAAAGATTATTAGGTGAAAAAATTGGGGTAGTAAAGCAGGTTGAAATAGGAACTATGTAAGATAAAGCCGCAACCTGTTTAGCGTGGTCAGAGAACAAAAGGGAAAGTATTGAGTTATTACAAAACTATTTGAAATACAATAAGTTTTGTAATACAAAATTAAAAATTAAATATTAAAATGCAAAATGACATATCAAATATCATATCAAAAATCAAAGAGCAAATATCAAAATTAAGGAATTCTTTTATTCTTATTTTTGATTTTTAATATTTAATATTTGATTTTTTGTAACCGTTCAGGCTATATATCAAAAGTGTAAGAAAGGGGATAAGGAGATAAGAGTGATATGGAGATAAGATAATAGAAATAGATTGAAATTTATAGAAATAGGTAGAAATTGATTGTGGAAAACAACAAATTTCCATAAATTTCTATTAGTTTCTATTAATTTCAATTTTTTTAATAATATCTCCCTATCTCCTTAATCTCCACATCTCCTTTTGTTACACCACCTGAACGCTTACCAGAAAAGATTATTGAGGTAATCATTGTCATACATAGGACATCAAAACCAAATTATTAATCAATCATGAGATGTCGGGCCTCAAAAGCTTGCTCTGATGAAAATCAGGAATGGAATGAAGCGTATGGTAAATAGTTTTTAATTTTTTCTCTGCGTCTCTGTGTCTCTGCGGTGAACGGTTACGAATTTTTTTATAAGACCGCAATGACAATTTTAACCTTATCTGCCTCTTTTATCACCGCATCTTTATTTACAATTAATACCTTTTCTGACTCTAGGGCTAAAACCGTTGCTTTTGCCTTAATCATTGTTTTAATCGTTGAAATACCAACTGTGGGAATATCAAATCGAATATCATGGTCAGATTTAGATGTTTTAGCCACAACTAATCCCTCTTGACCAAAACTACCAGCCCTTAAAATTGTCTCATCCGTGCCTTCTATTGCCTCTACAGCTAAAACCACTCTATCTTTGACAACAACTGACTGGCCAATGTTTAGAGAGGCAATACTTTTCGCCATCAAAAGACCATATTCAATATCGAGCCATTGCTCTTGTGTTGGCTGCATCCGGGTTAATATGCCTTTTTGAGCTAATAAATCTGACAGATATTGCCTTTGGTCCAAAACCAAAAGACCATCATTTGCAAGTTCATCTATTATTGCTTTCATAATGGCGTTATCATCTCTGGCTTTTAATTTAGACAATAGACCAATTGCTCTATTGTCTAACTTTGATTTATCAAAGATTATTTCTTTATCAACCTTACCAATCATAAAAATCTCTTTTATGCCTTCTTGAATTAATGTCTCAATTATTGTCTGCATCTGACCAATTTCAAAGGAATAGAATTTATTGGCAATTGCCTGCAGTTCATTTTGTTCATCTTTAACCAGGCTAATGATAACAAGTTCAATATTTTGTTTTTTTATTTGTTGAGCTAAAATCACAGGTAAATTACCTCTGCCAGTAATCAGTCCCATCTTTTTATGAGAAACCAACTAAACCACCATCCTTTCTAAATACGGTATGTATAATATTTTAAAGGTTCCTATCAATATGTGGTTTCTACGGAATTGGTTGATTGTCTATGGTTTTCTACCAATATTATCTTCCTCACTAACTTTATACTTTCAAAAAATCCAATCTTCCCCTTCCTACACTTCATTTGGGCAAAATAATTACTTTATTTTTTATTAAAGAAAACTGGTGATTATGCCGATTATATATATTATGCGAGAAAGTGGCTTTATTTTTATTTGCGGCGCAATCTTTTATCTTTGCGTTACCTTAAATTATCCTATTCTGGATATATTACTTAATCCGGCTAAAGCGGCCAATAATAGACCCATTAACTTAAAATGTGACGACTTACTCCTTACTTCTACTGTCAAAACTCATCAGTGGCAAATAACTCCAGTAAAGAATCAATCTGAAAAATCAAATTCCGTAAACTCCCCTCAAAAAACTAATCCTATCCTTCAGCAGGAGAAAAAAACTTTCATAACTCATATTGTTAAACCAGGGGATACCTTATACAAGATTTCAAATAAATATAATGTTTCTCCAGGAACTATTTGTAAATTAAATAAGTTAAAAGGAAATAGCATCCTTTCTGTTGGGATGGAATTAAAGATAGTGAATAGAAGTTAGAAAGTAACTATTCAGCCACAGATGGACACGGATGAAACACTGAAAATTCGTAATCCGTGTTCGTAATTAGGCTGAAGGCTTTTCCTCCTATTATCCTCTGCCTTCTGCCCTCTGCCTTCTGCCCTCTGCCCTCTGTATTTATCCGTGCTAATCCGTGTTAATCAGTGGTTGATAAATCTTTGATTACTGCCTTTCGCATTATCTCAACTGGTGCTTTTTTACCTGTCCACATCTCAAATGCGAGTGCTCCTTGATGAACCAACATTCCGAGCCCATTTTGTGTTTTGCATCCTTTTTCGCGGGCTACTTTAAGAAGCAGGGTTTGAACTGGTTTGTAGATGATGTCATAAACTACCTGCCGGGAAGAAAGCCAATCTGGATTAATTAATAAGGGGTCATTTCTCGACATACCACAGGGTGTCGCATTGATGAGTATATCGCTATCTTTAATATTATCTTCAAATTCTTTATCTTCTAATCTCACGGTCTCAATACATAATTTGGGAAAATAATGTTTAATCTGTGTCGTGAGTGTTTCTGCCTTAACCACATCTTTATCCATAAAAGTTATTCTTTTGATTCCTGATTTAGCCAATGAGAAGCCGATTGCCCGTGCCGCTCCGCCGGCACCTAAAATAAAAACCTTTTTATCCGCAGGGTCAACATTCATCTCTTCGATAAGTGAGGCAACAAATCCCTTCCCATCCGTATTATCTCCAATTAGTTTTCCGTCATCCACACAAATAGTATTTACTGCTCCAATTAAACCTGCCTCATAGGAAAACTTATCTAAATACTTCATTACCACTTCTTTGTAAGGTATGGTTACATTTGCTCCAGAAATATTTAAGCCTAACAAACCATTAATGGCTAAATTCAGGTTTTCTGGTTTGACTTTAAATGGTAGATAGACAAAGTTCAGGTTTAATTCTTTAAATGCGGCATTATGCATCAGGGGGGATAAGGTATAATCTATGGGATAACCAATTAATCCAACTATCTTTGTTAAGGCGTTGATATTCATTTTTGTTTCTCGGCTCGGGGTATAAATTGGGATATATCAATTGAGCAGACAAAGCAGTGGTAACTTATTTTCTTCTTAACCTTTTCTCCTTTATCCTGCGATTTGTTGAAGATTATGTTGTTCTCGTTCAAGTATTCTGAGAAATGCCTGGACGACTCCCGGATGAAACTGACTTCCTGAGCCTTTCTTTAATTCATTTATAGCCACATCCAGCGGCAATGCTTTACGGTAAGGTCTATCTGATGTCATCGCATCAAAGGCATCCGCAACCTTAATAATACTTGCATGTAAAGGTATTTTGTCATGGCTTAATCCATCAGGGTAACCCTTGCCATCTATTTGTTCATGGTGAAGTCTGACGGCTAACATTATTATTTCCGGAAATTCTACAGGTCCCAGAATTTTAGCACTAATCATTGGATGTTCCTTGATGACACGCCATTCATCTTCATCTAATTTACCAGGTTTGAGAAGCACATCTTCTTTTATCCCAATTTTACCTATGTCATGGAGAAGTGCGGCAATTTCAAGCGATTCTATATCTTCTTCCGTGAGTTCTAATTCTCTGGCTATATCTAATGTATATTTAACTACTGATTCAGAATGTCCTTTAGTATAGGGGTCTTTAGCATCTACGGCCGCGGCCAATGCCTTAACGGTGCGCAGGAAACTATTATGTATTTCTTCATGTAATTTGGCATTTGAAACCGCTATAGCCGCCTGGTCGGCAATAGCCGAAAGTAAATTTACCTGGTCTTGTGTATATCTTTGGCGCCGTGTAGAATATACCGTCAGGACTCCAATTGATTCTTCCTTCACCACTAATGGAATACATAATAATGAATTTACACCTTCTTTAGCCACATATTCAGGATGGTAGTATTTTTTATCATTAGGGACATCAGTGATAATCACTGGTTTTCGTTCTTGAAGTGCCTCCTCACTTATGGTTTTGCGTTGACCAATGGTTGTTCCTTTTTCATTAAAATACTCTTGCATTAAACCATAAGAGGCATTTAATACTATTTCCCTTTCTTCTCCAATCAGTCTTAAAGAGCAAATGGATGCTTCCATAAGTCTTGCGGCTACCTCTAAAATTAAGGTTAAAACCTTCTCTAAATCTAAAGTAGAAGAAATCGTCTTACCTACCTCAAATAATGTGGATAATTCACTTACCTTTTGTTTCATTCCGCGGTATAATCGAGCATTTTCTAAGGAAATAGCCACTGTATTGGCTAAAGTAGATAACACCCTTAAATTATCTTGATTAAATGCTTGCTCTTCAACACGGCAGATATTAAAGATACCAATTACATTCCCTCGAACGACTAATGGAAATGCAAGGAATGATTCAAACTTTTTCCCAATGATAGATTTATCCATTGATTCTCCTATTTTATCTATCGTGGTGATAAGGTGTTCCGGGGTAATTTTAATATCTGAGAGGTTACTAAACATAGAGACTAATTTATCTTTAATCTCACTAATATATTTTTGAGAGAGTTGAGTATTGGTTTTTATCCACAACCAGTTATTTTCGTCATTTTCATAGAGTAGTAGTGCACAAAAATCAAATTTGACTATCTCATGCAGGGTATCTCCAACTAATCTAAATATTTCCTCCTCACTGCGGATAGAATTAAGTGTTTGAGTAATCTCATTTATTTTAGTCAGTTCATTAATTCTTGATTCGGCTTTACTATAAAGTTCTGCATTGGCTATGGCGGAAGCGGCTTGACTGGCGAATAAAGATAAAAGCCCTAAATCTTCACTGGTATAATCTATTGGTTTAATTAGCCGATTAACAGATATGACACCAATGACTTTATCACGAACCGAAAGAGGAACACACATAGCGGATTTTATTCTTTCTTCTTCCCGTATCTTTCTAAAACGCAGGTCAGTTACTTTACCAATAAGGAGTAGAGGTTCTCCTTCTTTTGCCACTGTCCCGGCAATCCCATCACCTAATTTTATCCTGGTATTTGAAATTACCTCAGGTGAAAGCCCTCTGGCGATACTTATTGTTAATTCTCCTTTTTCTTCATTAAGTAACATTATTGAGCCTGTATCAGCTTCTAACTGAGATATGCAGGCATCCATAATCAAATCAAGCAGTTCATCCAGAATAATGGTTGAACCCATTGCTTTACCAATTATATAGAGGCTGGATAATCTCTGGAGTTGTTTATTTTGTTCAATTGTCTCCTCAGACATACTTTATTCCTCCTAAATCTATAGTGAAACGGTAAAAATAAGTTGATATACGAAATGCTAAAATAATCCACAGATTACGATAAATTTATTTTTCTGCAAAAGTTAGGTTGCAAAAGTTCAGTAACCATACAAAAATAAAACCACGGCACTCTTCAAAAAACGAATTTCCTTCCCTTCAATTACAACTCTTTATCTCTAATTCGTCTTCTCCGTGGTTAGATTATGGACACATCATTTCCTTCAGTTCCTTTTTAATTATGCGGCTAATTTCAATTCTCTCCTTATCCCTGTTACCTCATTTTCAAGTCTTAGAATCTTTATTTCCAACTTCTCATACTCATCTCGTCTGACAATTACCTCATATAGTCGGTCAATCCGTTTATTTGTGTCATCTATTCGTATCGTATTTTTAAATATTTCCTCTTTCAATTCTACTCTTAATTCATCAATCCGTTTATTTGTTTCATCAATCCGTTTATTTGTTTCATCAATCCGCATCGTATTTTTAGCTATTTCTTCTTTCAATTCTACTCTCAGAGCATCAATCCGTTTGTTCGTTTCATCAATTCTTCTGCTCTGGTCCACCAGATGGGTATTCATATCATCCAGTCGTTTATTCATCATTGCCAGAGCAGTTTTAATCTGTTCATTTTCTGACTTAATGGCTTGCAAATCAGGCACTATAAGTTCTTGTATAAGTTTTTTTATTGTCTCTGCTATTTCCATCTTTTCCTCTTCAATATTAATTACTGCGGTAATCTCAAAAACTAACCACAGAGAATAAAAGAGGTTAAGAAGTTAAAAGAATAAGAAGTTAAGAAAAAGAGACTTTTAAATCTTAACTTCTCCACCTCTTATCTTCTTAACCTCTTCCCTCTCTCTGTATCCTCTGTGGTTTCTTTCCTCGTAACTATTCACCATTCACAATTTCTTTACTAAATTTCCTTCATAATGGTGAATGGTGAATTGTCAATTGTGAATTGTGAATTATCACTCTTCACGGTGTCAAGCAAACCTGGCCCAAGAGTTCGATGCACCGCTATAGCGCATCCAATGACTCTATTCGATAATTCATCAAATTTCACTTCGTGCTCTCCGTACCCTTCGTGGTGAATAGTTACCTTTCCTCTTTTTTCCTATTTTAACCCTACCATCTGCTCAATTCGGTAACTCTTAGAATTTTGTCATCAAAGAAATTCGATGGGTATCATCCAAATCATCATAATCACAATAGGCATAATCTAAACCAATACCCGTCCCTGGGAATTTAAATCCCGCACCAAAAGTCAGGTCTGATGATTTTAAAGCATCTTTCGTCAGTGTTTTATATCCGGCACGAATGGCCATTATTTCCTTGAACCAATATTCTGTCCCAAGATTAAAGTTTGTATCATTGTCTGAAGGGAAATTAACATCCAGACTTAAGGTCAATGCCTTATCTAATAATTTATAGGCACCACCTACCTTGAAATTTAATGGTAATGCGTCTTTTTCACTCACAAATGCCTTTAATTTAGGGCCAAAATTCTGCACTACCATCCCTAAAGTGAGATTTTCAACTTGAGGTTTATATAAACAACCAACATCTAAACCAAAGCCGGTAGATTTTTCGGTATCGATCTTCATCTGGATGTATTTTACTGTTGCCCCCACAGAACACTTTTCCATCAGCTGTCTGGCATAGGATACCGCTACGGCAATATCTTTACCTTCGTATGTCCCATCCGGAACATTATCATTACCATCAAGATATTTGTCTATGCTTCCCGAATCTAATAGGGTAATCGCTCCACCCATAATTCCACCCATTATTTGAGCAGGATGGACATAGGCTAAGTAATTGTATTTTATCTCTGCCAGCCAATCTGAGTACATAAAGGTACATTGTCTTTGTTCAATCTGAGCAATCCCGGCTGGATTCCAATAGAGGGCGTTAATATCATCTGCTACCGCACAAAATGATTCACCCATACCATTAGCCCTTGCCCCCTGGCCTAATTTTAAAAACACCGCTCCTTTACTTCCAGGCGAACCCGCCAGGACATAACTACCTGCCAGCAAAACTGCTACCCCTACCATTAAACTTACAAACCTTTTCATTTTAACCTACCTCCTTAATTTTATTTTAGATTTTAGATTGAACCGATCTGTTTTAAAGTCAGTTTTCAATCAAAAATCGCAAATCTATTAATTTTGTATTTCGGCTTGTTGCTGATAAATTACAAGCCAAAATTAGAGACATTTTACTCCTTACTCTAATATATCACAATATATTATTTTTGTCAAGAATTTTTTTTGATTATTTTTTTAATTATGATATGTATAAAGATAAGTTATTAAGAGGGAATATGATTGTGACGAGCAATTTTTTAACTTTGTGTCTTTGGTGCCTTTAGTCTTTGGTCTTCGGTCTGTAGTCTGTAGCCTGTGCTCTTTACTTTATCACCCCAATCTTACCTTTCTTAACCGAGCCGAGTTCATCCTTTAAGAAATAGATGTAAATACCCGAAGCAACATCTTCGTTATCTTTATTCTTTAAATTCCATTTAATCTGGCTATCATTGATGTTATCTTTTTGTTTCTCAATGACTAATTCACCGGCTATGTTATATATTCTTAAGGTCACCTGTTTATCCGTGGTAATCTGAGTAAAGGTTACCTCTTGCCCTTTATAAGCAGGATTAGGATAGACCAAAGCACCCTCTAAATTATTAAATACCGCTGGCACTTTGATAGTTATTTCATCATCTAATACCGCAGGTCGCTGGTCAATAGATTGTTCCTGACCAATTCTTTCGATAAACTTTGTTTCCCGGTTTTCTTCATCATCAAACTCAAAATTAACTTTAGAATAGACATCACAAGAAATGACCCTGAATGGCACGGTAGCTAATAATCCTTCATCATCTATCTCTGGCTCCCAGACTACGACCGCATAATCAATCTTACCTGATGAATTATCTACTTCATTCTTCAGAATATCAGCCTGATGTTTCACTGAACCCCGTGGGAAATCCCCCGGTTGAATCTGGATACCATCTTTGCTGTTATCCGCATCTATTACCTGTAATACCTTTGGATTAAAAGATAAGTGAATCTCACCACCAAGATAGTCTTTGGCATCGCGAACATATATTTTCAGATAGATAATATTCCCCACCCGCAGTTCATCAATATCTACTCCTTCAAGTGTCTCAAGATTAAATGACAATTCTATTCTGCCTTCAGTCTTTTTAGTTTTAGCCGGCATCGGAGTTAATTTTGCTATTTTAGCCTTTATTTGCTGTTTCCCAAAATTATCTCCAAAGATTTCAAAATCTAATGAATTAACCTGCTCATCATGATTAAAATCACCCTCTTTATTTCTTTCCCAATTACCTTCAGGGTTACCTTTATAATCTCCGTAGGCATCAACAAACCCAGGCCAATCGTCAATATTTACCTTACCATCATTAGTTATATCCCCTGCCAATAAGGTCATTGTGCCGATGTAACTGGTATCCTCAAATTGGGTTGGACTGATATAAATATTAGTTTTACTCGCAGGAGATGCCCCCCAGGTATCAAAGGTAAGGGTGTAGGTTCCTACAGGAATCTTCCCAAAAAAGAAGTAAGAATTATTATTAGTCATTGTAGTCGTCCCAATTTCTACAATCCTAACTTGAATATCTGAGCAGGTACCCAATGTCGAAGTCCCTAAATTAAGCAAGCAAAACCCTGCTATATTACCAAATCTTCTCAATGAATAGGCAGTAAAAGTGCAGGGAGAGCCAGTTAATCCTACCGAAATAGCCTGGATGGTATATGTGCCTGGTGGTTCTGTGCCTAAGGTAAGAAAGGAAGATGTTGTGCCTTGAATGTTGGTAGTCGTTTTAGTTGGAGAGATAGAATAATCTATTGACCCGGGCGGCGAAGAGATAATTTTCCATTCTACATCTACCCCAGAGCAAGGATTATTATATTTATCCACTACCTTAACTATAAATGGGTCTTTTAAAGTAAAGGTGCAGGTATTAACCTGGTTATTTCCAGAGATATAATGGAGGGTAGTTGGAGTGCCAGGGGTGATAATGATAGAGGTAGTGCCAATAAACCCAAGATATTCCCCTTTGATGGTATATGTGCCGATGTAATAGGCAGAAAAGGTATTAAGGGTAAATGAACCACCACCCGATGTAGTAAAAGTAGTAGAGCCAGTAACATCAAGTTCTAAACCACTACAATATGCCACGCAGTTATAATTAATTACCTCATCTGCCTTGACCACTTTATCCTTTGGGAAAACAGAGATAGAGGTAATAACATAATAGAGGGCAGAGTGAGTATTAAATGGAATATCTATACTTCCTGGCTTTCTTAATCTTGTCATCCGATTGTGTTGCGAATCAAAATCAAAGATAACACTTGAGGTTCCACCCAGGATAGCTTTAAATTTTATCTGACAAAGTATTCCCGAACCAGTAGCAGAGCCAGAAATTAGCCCAACGCTATAATCTATCTCACCTTTAGTATTATCATATTTATTCTGGAGTACCCAACCCTCTGGTGGAAATGTTCCTGTGCCTATTTCAATTACCTGAAGGATATTGGGGTTAAAACTAAGATGTAATTCTGCTACTCTTAATTCTGTTACATCCTCTATTTCCACATAAGCGGTAAATGTTGAATTAACCGCAATATTCTGTATGGCAGGTGTAATTTTCAAAAGAGTGGTTGGGAGGATATAAAAGGTTGTCTGAGCATAAATATCGGTCATCAAACCATAAGCCGTAATAGTTGTCGTTCCAATTGGCTGGCTATCGACGGTAAATATTACCTCAAATCCACCGAAGGCATTAGTAGTAGCTAAAGTAATAGTCGGAGTAGTCCCAAACTCAATCCTGATTAATTCAGTTGCCCCAAAGCCATTACCCATTACGGTGACAATAGAACCGATAGTCCCAGAAGTAGGGTTAATAAAGCCAATATTTGGCAGGATGATAAAGGGACATCTATCCATATTACCACTTACCATCCCTCTACCTGTAATAGTCGTAATGCCATAAGGTTGGGTATCTATAGTAAATACGGCAGAAAATGCTCCGTAGAAATTAGTAGTGGTGTAGGCAATTGTAGGCGTAGTGCCAAAGTTAATACAGATACCCTCTGTTGCGTCAAATCCAGCACCTTCTACAGTGATAAGAGTTCCTACTGTTCCCAGTGATGGCGTAATCATAAATATTCGTGGAATGACAAAAAATATAGTTTCAGCACTCTTACCTGAACTCAAACCTGTCGCCTTCACCGTTTTAGTGCCATAAGGTTGGGTGCCAACGGTAAAAGTGGTATTAAATTGCCCTAAACTATCAGTAGAAGTCAAAACAATGGTTTGGGTAGTGCCAAAATCTATCCTTATCACTTCAGTCACTTTATAATCTATTCCACTTATCGTTACTATTGTTCCTACAGAGCCAGAAATAGGCAAAATCAAAGTAATATTTGCTGGAGGTCCTTCTGATAACCAAGGCTCATAATCAATATTACCAGAAAATGTCGAAGTAGCAGGTGGATGTTGTCCCCACCAATTATATTCTGCTGTCTGAGTCCCATCTGTTTGTAGATTATATGTTTGGTTATTATAGATATTATTATAGATAAGTGGAGAAATTTCTGAAGATTTACAATAAATACCTACTCCATTACCAGCTGGATCGCCACCTCGGTTATATCTGAGAGTATTATAGGTAATGTTATTATCATCCGACGAAATTAAGTAAATTCCACTACCTACTTCTCCTGTACCACCATCACCACATGGGACTCCTGCTGCTCCTCCTTGCCCGCCTATATTATCTGATGTGGTATTACCTGAAATGGTATTTCCTGTAGATGATGAAAGATATATTCCTGTACCTACACCACCTATACCACCAGAACTACCATACGCTCCTCCAGCTCTTCCTCCTTGACCACCTATATTATGTGATATAGTATTATTTGATATAGTATTTCCTGTAGAGAATAAAAGATATATACCAGTACCTATACCACCTGCACCAGTAGAACCTTGATAGCCCAGCGCACCTGCTCCTCCTTGACCACCTATGTTATGTAATATAGTATTATTTGATATAGTATTTCCTGTAGAGAATAAAAGATATATGGCAGCACCTATTCCACCTGGAACACCAGGGCGGCCTACTTTTCCATTTTCTCCGATTCCTCCAACGATATAATTATATCGGATAGTAAAATTTGAACAATTAATTAATACAATTCGACCGAGATTTGTTGAACCAGAACCAGCAAGAGTCAAAGTTTGATACTCAATAGTAGTTGAAGTAGTAATTCCATAATAATAATGAATTAGTTCACCATTATAGGTATTGGAAGGAAAGATGGTATTATTGTAGCTATTTGAGTCAATGTAGAGACCATATCCTTGACCAGATATCCCTTCGTAACCAGCTTCAGCACCTGGTCCTCCTTGTCCCCCTATATTATCTGATGTGGTATTACCTGAAATGGTATTTCCTGTAGAAGATGAAAGATATATTCCCACACCTATACCACCTGTACCACCACTACCCCAGTATCCGCCTCCTGGTCCTCCTTGCCCCCCTATATTATCTGATATGATATTATCTAAGATAGTATTCCCTGTAGAGGATAAAAGATATATTCCCGCACCTACACCACCTATACCACCAGAACTACTAGCACCACCTGACCCTCCTTGTCCCCCTATATTATCTGATGTGGTATTACCTGAAATGGTATTTCCTGTAGAAGATGAAAGATATATTCCTGTACCTACACCACCTATACCACCCATACCTAAACCATTTCCAGATCCCCCTTGACCACCTGTATTATCTGATATAGTATTACCTGAGATGATATTTCCTGTAGAAGATAAAAGATATGTTCCCGCACCTATACCACCTATACCACCATCACCATTAAAACCGCCTCCTCCTCCTTGGCCGCCTGTATTTTGTGAGATTACATTTCCTAAGATGGTGTTATTTGTTGATGATGAGAGGTATATCCCGCAGCCTATACCACCTGCCCCTCCAGAGTAAAAGTCAAAGCCTGCACCTCCTTGACCACCTACGTTGTTGGAGATAGTATTTGTACCAATGAGATTATTTTTTGATCCTAAAAGGTATATTCCACAACCTATACTACCTGACGAACCAGTAATTCCATCATTTCCTTTATTTCCATGAATAGAATTATAAGTAATTACAATTTCCCATACATTTTTTAAATACACTGCTTGCTTAGCATAGCTAATTTCACAATGACTAATTGTCCCTTTCGCATTTGTTCCATTAAATTCAACTCCTTGCCAATATCCAGGTGTAGGAGAGGAAAAACTAGTAAAGGTAATAGTTCCTCTCTCTGCCCCAGAAGCATTTAAGGTACCATACACTATCAACGCTGTATTAGTTGCAAACTTTACTTCTACTCTTGGCTCGATAACAAGTGTTTCACCAGAAGGCACAGTAACAGTAGCCGTAATTATGTAGGGACTACCTCCAAGATTCCAAATACCACTTTGAGTGCCACTCACCTCCATAGCTTCCACAGTTTCTAATTTAAACGAGACTCCTATTACTAATAATAAATAAACCACCCATTTCATCTTTTTATCCATTTTTATCTCCTCCTTCAATTTTAATTGATATTGTCTGAAACATTTGTTTAATATATGTATTTTCAGGATTAATTTTTAAAATTAAATTACATTCTTTTTCTGCCTCAGAATATTTGCCTTGGCTGTAATACACACAGGCTAAATTTTGGTGTGCTTTAATGTTATTTATATCCATCTTAATTACTTGTTTAAGTTCTCTTATAGCTTCCTTGTATCTTCCTTTTTGAGCATAAAGACTTCCTAAATAATTATGTAATGTGATATTATTAGGATTCAATTTTGATGCTTTTTGAAATTCAATGACACCCCTTTCAATATTATTTATCTGAAGATAAGCTTTGGCTAAATTAGTATGAATTAATGCATCGTTTGGATTTACCTTAATTGCTTTCTTAAATTCACGGATTGCGAGTAAAAATTCCCCCTTTTGAAGATATAATAGCCCCAAGTTATTATAACTATTGGCATAATTTAATATTACATCATCCTTTGCACTCCAATCTTGTTGATATATTTCTTTATCGTGAATACCTCTAAGATTAAATCTTACTTCATTAATATGCGAAATAAATGTTTGTTCATCTTTACTTCTTATTACTCGATAAAATATACCCGCTGGAATCTTGGAGAATCCTTGGGGTATAAATTCATCCATTAATGCATAAATTGGATAAGTATCAATATTTTGAGTAATGATTTCACTAGCCTTTATCTGATATAATTGTTCGTTAGTAGAAGGTGATTTTATTTCAGAAACGCTCAATTTAGGATATTTCCTTTTAATCTCTTCTATGTACCAATCTTTATCAAGATAACTAAAGATAGAAATTAAGTCTTGCCTTTTTCTCTCAATATATTGAAGGTAACAATATGGGAAAAGGACAGCATCCCCCTTTAAAAAGATAATACTCTTTGATTCTAATGGAGCCATAATATTCATTCCACAATCATAAGCAAAATAATACTTATGTTTATCATTCTGGAAATAATGAGATTTAAATAGAAAAACTGGACATAAAATTATGATAACAACATATAATGAATAAATATAGTTAGGTAAAAGTTTAACAACTAATTTACTTATCTCTATAAAGCCATAACCAATCCATATACTCATAATCATATATGATGGAATATAATAATCTTTAATATTAAGAATGGTATAATGAATGGAATAAAAAGCATTAGCACTACATATTAAGGATAAAAATATAAAGAATAAGCGTTGTCTTGAAAGACAAAATGTTAATCCCATCAAACTAATTATTACAAAATAACTACTAAACTGAAGTGGAAAAAATGTAATTGTATGTTTTACTAATCGTTGAAGAAGTTGAGTAGAAGCAAAATATCTTTCTCTATATTCTTCTGCGGTTAAATGAGCGATTAATCTTTCAAAAGTACTTGGATCACCCCAATTATACACTGGGTGGGTAGATGCTCGAATTGGTAGATATAGGTATAGAAACACTGGCAAGATGAATAAGCAAAATAGTTTGATAAGTAGTGAGTAGTCAATCGAGAGCACCCAGAGGTAAGGTTTTCGAGTTGGATTTTCTTGCCTCCATTTCTTCCAGGACACGACTATGACAAAGAATATGCTTGCTGGGACTAAGTAAATTGTTTGCATGTGATGGGTAAAAGATAAGCCAAGGGTGAAAGCGAAGAGGTAAAGATATTTTTGATTTTTGATTTTTGATTTTTGATTTTTTTGCTCCGTACTTCCTACTTCTGCCCACTTTAGGAGGATGAAGATTAAGAGCGTGGCAAACAGAGCGTTTAATGTGTACTTCTCTGCAATTACTGCTTGTTCCCAGAAAGTGGTAGCAAAGGCAAGCATCAATGCTCCAACTATCGCAGGGATGAGGAATGAAAGATGAAGGATGAGTTTATTTTCCTCACTTCTTACTTCACACTTCATACTTCCTACCTTTAAGATGATAAAATACACCATCATACATGCCAAAGAGGCACATAAGGCAGAGGCTAAATTCATCCGATAGGCAATGTTTCCTATCGGTAGAATAGTCATCCATAGTTTGCCAAGTAGACAATACAACGGATAACCTGTTGGATGTGGAATGCCCAAAACATAAGCCGCTGTGACCATATCCCCTGAATCATGAAATCCAATCGTAGGAGTAAGTGTGTGTAGATACACTGCCCAGCAGATAAAAAATACCACTATCCCACCTGCGTAATCTATCAGATTAAATACTTTTGGAACGATTGGCTCATCCCTTGGGATAAGAAACTTTGGAATTTTAAGATGAACCTTCCATTTCCTCTTTTTCTGCCCTCCACTTTTCTTTCTCATCTCCTCACCTCATCACTTATCCATTATACCACTACTCTCTTTCCTCTGTCAACACAAAAAAACCATCTTAAATTATCAAAGAGCAAAATATTAGGACACAGATGGACGCAGATTATCAGGATAATATCCACAGATTTCGCAGAGGACACAGATTATAATTTAAAACCTAAAAATATAAGGGTATAGCCCCTAACACCTTCTGTGCTCTGACCTCTGTTTTCTGACTTCTGTCCTCTGATATTTATCCGTGCTAAATCCGTGTTCATCAGTGGCTGAATAATTACTAAAAATCTTAAAAATCTGCGTTTATCTGCGTCCAATTAAAACTTTGTCACTAATGACACTCGGTGCGTATCATCCAGATCACCATAATCACAATAGGCATAATCAAGTCCTATGCCTGTGCCTGGTAATCTAAATCCTGCTCCAAAGGTTAAATCTGAGGATTTTAATTCATCTTTAGTTAGTGTTTTGTATCCAGCTCGAAGTGCTACTATTTCTTTGAACCAGTATTCTGCTCCAAGGTTAAAATTCGTATCATTATCTGAAGGGAAATTAACATCCAGACTTAAGGTCAATGCCTTATCTAATAATTTATAGGCACCACCTACCTTGAAATTTAATGGTAATGCATCTTTTTCACTCACAAATGCCTTTAATTTAGGGCCAAAATTCTGCACTACCATTCCTAAAGTGAGATTTTCAACTTGAGGTTTATATAAACAACCAACATCTAAACCAAAGCCGGTAGATTTTTCGGTATCGATCTTCATCTGGATGTATTTTACTGTTGCCCCTAATGAGCAGTTCCCCTTTATCTCTCTGGCATAGGAAACTGCTAATGCCATATCTTTACCATCATAGTTACCTTCTGGATTGGCAGCCGCACCATATTTGTCTATACTTCCCGAATCTAATAGGGTAATCGCTCCACCCATAATTCCACCCATTATTTGAGCAGGATGGACATAGGCTAAGTAATTGTATTTTATCTCTGCCAGCCAATCTGAGTACATAAAGGTACATTGTCTTTGTTCAATCTGAGCAATCCCGGCTGGATTCCAATAGAGGGCGTTAATATCATCTGCTACCGCACAAAATGATTCACCCATACCATTAGCCCTTGCCCCCTGGCCTAATTTTAAAAACACCGCTCCTTTACTTCCAGGCGAACCCGCCAGGACATAACTACCTGCCAGCAAAACTGCTACCCCTACCATTAAACTTACAAACCTTTTCATTTTAACCTACCTCCTTAATTTTATTTTAGATTTTAGATTGAACCGATCTGTTTTAAAGTCAGTTTTCAATCAAAAATCGCAAATCTATTAATTTTGTATTTCGGCTTGTTGCTGATAAATTACAAGCCAAAATTAGAGACATTTTACTCCTTACTCTAATATATCACAATATATTATTTTGTCAAGAATTTTTTTGATTATTTTTTAATTATGATGTGGGTAAAGATAAGTTATTAAGAGGGAATATGATTGTGACGAGCAATTTTTTAACCTGTGCGGTTAGGTTATAGACTGCCAATTTGAGTTCCCCCCGCTGATGGAATCTGAAATCTCCCCCGCTGGCGGGGGATTAAGGGGGTGGAAATCTTCTTGTCACATCGTAACTATTCACCACGAAGAGCACGAAGGACACGACGATGTTACAGAACAAATCTCTGTAAGGGTTTAGGTAGGATAAAAATAAGGAGAAAGGGAGAAGATGGAGAAGTGGAGAAAAGAAGAGTTAACTGATAGGATTATTAATGCCTGTATTAATGTCCATAAAAAGTTAGTGTCGTGTTGAACAAATAACGCACGGAATTCGATTCTGGTAACTGGTGATTGGTAACTGGTAATTAAATACCGTTTGGCTGAGCTCAGGACGAAACTATTTAACCAGTTACCAGTTACCAATTATCCGTTTGCAGGTTATGAAATCTGATGATACGCCGTGCAAAACTTACTCAACACCACACCAGGATTGATGTCCGAAGGGTGGAGTAAGAAAAAGTTTGAGCCATTTCTCCAATTCTCCCTTTTCCCCATTTCTCCTTGTTTACACTTCTGAGGAATACCGTGCACATCCTTTATCCCTTTCCTACTTACCTACTACCTACTTACCTACTATTTCCATTGCTTTGTCCTCCACAGGTTAATGTTCGTTCCCCCAAATAACTAACCCATTACAGGCACGCAGCAATTCTCATTCCTAAAAATACATAACAATAAATAAAAAAAGTCTTGACAAATTAAAAAATATATGTTATAATATAACCAAGTTGATAAAATAAATAAAAAAATATCAAGGAGGATAAAAAACAATGAGAAAAATATTTTTTAAAGGGGTTAATCAACTAATTCTTTTTTTATGGGGGATAATCTTTATTGTTTCTTCAGCTTATGCTATCCCCAGCCTTCAATTGTATATTCCAGGCTCTACTTACGACCCTATCACTGAGTCCTGGACCACTACTGCTTCTGATTTTGAACTGCAAGTTCTGGGAGCCTCATCTCCACATAATGCTGATTATATAAAGAATGTCACTCTTTATATTGCTATAAATGAGAACGAAAAGGGATTGCCAGGAGCCTATGTAAATATCAACGGTTCTCCAATAGATTTTAACTACTATGGCAACCCATTCTTGATGCCTCCTCATGGTATCTATCCAACCTATTATCGTGCTTATTGGCTACCTAATTTAATGGTTAGTACAGCCGGGGAGATTGTCCATAATTATAATCCTGGTGGGAGTGGAACAGATTTGGGGGATATTCATTATCTCTCGATAAACTGGGGTGGTTATAGCCGTATTCATTTTGATCTAGCGGGTATTGTTGTGAACAAATATGGGAAAAAATACTATAGAAGGGCGCCTTTCTCTCATGATGCTGAAGTAAATTCACCACCCCCGGCACCTGTTGTTCCAGAACCTTCAACTATGTTACTTTTATTGCCTGGTTTGTTAGGATTGGCAAATTTCAGAAGGAGTATCTAAGTATTTCAACCTGTTCAATCAGCTGATTATACCACACAGACACGGGGATATATAATTACGAAAAATATTAGACATAAAATGGTCAAACCAGTAATAAACATCCCTATTTTGACTGATAAAGGTTCATATCTAAATTCTACAAGATGATTACCTTTTTCAAGAGGAACTGCTCTAAAGGTATGATAAGCACGATATATCTTTTCCTTTTTTCCATCTACATAAGCCTGCCAGCCAGGATAATATGTGTCCGATAATACAAGAAAACCACTTTTATTAAGAGCAACTTTGACCGTTACTTTCTCTGGTTGATAGTCTATAATTTTGGATTTTGGAGTGTCCTTTGCTTTCGTCTGACCTCTGACCTCTGACTTCTGACTTCTAACCTCTTCTTCCAGAATAACATATTGTTCTGGATTAAATTCTTTACTGCTTAATTCCTGAAGAACAGCCTCTTTTTCTTTAATTAATTTAGAGTTATGCACGATAAATGCCCGTGGAAGAACATCTTTATTTTCGATAATCTTAACGCTCTTATCTTCAAATACCATCCTAAATTTGTCATCAGGAATATCCCGGGTCAATAAAATATATTTAACATTAAATAAATTAAGTAACTGTCTATTTTTAATCATAAGGGGAATTACTTCTTGTTCGGTAATATGTATAGGCGTGTCTTTTCGGAAAAGTTTTATAACCTCTAACCAATGCCTTACACAAATCAAACCCGTTTTCATATTCATCTCAGAGAGATGGGTGCAAATATTCATATTGGGTGATAATACTCTATTCAAGAACTCTTCTATTTCTTCATTACTTTCTATCAGTATAATACCTGGGTAGATTGACATATATCTATATATGTCTTCATCTTGTAACAGAAACTTACCGGTATTTGGAGTAAATATCTCCGGTAAATGTGATATTTTAACCGTAGTTGGCCCCCCCCTCATATTAAATAAGAATAGGTCAATTATAATAAAAAGGACAACAAGGAATTTAAAAATCATTAGTTGTAATTTTTGTTTAACCCAAAAATATAAGATGATAAAACTCATACATAAAAAGATTAGAAATATGTAGGCATCTTGTTTGATGTATTTAATTTTATTTAAAGGAAAATCCCGGGGTAAAAATTTTTCAATATCCATTGTAAAAATAATCCCACCTAAGATTAATATTAAGGATAAGTATAATATTCGCAGGATAACTTTTCTATTTATTTTTTGAGTGATTAGATATGAAAAGCCAAAACCGGCTAAGATAGAAATAGAAAAGGTCAAAAGGTAACAAAATCGTGCCGGTGCCCTAATGCTATTAAATATAGGTAGGTGCCATAACATAGTATATAAAGGTGTCACATTACCCATCATCAATATGGCTGATAGGATTAATAAGGATAAGAAAAAATAAATATGTCTATTTTTGTCTCTTAAGATGCCAAATAATCCTAATATTAGCGGAAAAATACCTACATAACCATATCCTTCACTAAAATTCCATTTCCCAAAATAATTTGCATTATCTCCTAAAAAATAAGGTAAAATGAAGGTGATGAAATTTATAGGTGGGAAATTAGCAATATTAGCAAATTTCAGACTTATCCCTTCCCCTCGATTAGAAAGGGATAATACTTCATAAGTTGGGATTATTTGAATAGCGGCCAGACCAATAGCTATTATCATCACTAATCCAAAGCTGACCAAAAAATTCAATATCCGGCATCGACCTTCAAATAAAACTCCAGAGAAAAAGTATAAACTGACACATAATAATGAATAAAATGTTATCTGTTGATGTCCAGCAAGGATTTGAATGCCGATAAATATGCCGGCTAAGACTACATAAATATGAGTTTTTTCCCTTTTGAGAATCTTTTCCATAAAGATTAAGATTAAAGGTAACCATATACTGGAACTTAATATATCTATATGGGTAAGATGGGCGACGAAAAATCCACTAAACATAAAGATTATCCCTGAGATTAAAGCAGAAACCCGAGGCAACCCAATTACCTGTGCATAAAAATAAGTAAATATTCCGGCAAGAATAAAATGGATAATATAATGGAGATTTTGGGCAATAGGGACAGGAAGATTAAAAAATAGTAAAAGATTTATCGGATATAAAAAACCAAGATTACCAATGGCAAAAATAGGATATCCACACTGGATATACGGCAACCATAAGGGGAAATCAAATTTCTTTAGATTTTCTGCATAAAATGATTTCATCGGATAGAATATGTATGTTATGTCCTCTTGAAGAAAAATCCTGGACATAGTAATTATATCTATGAAGAATATAGCAATTAAGCCGATGAATATGCCTATTGGTAATAAATCCTCTCTTTTCATACCTTTATGATATTATCAGAATTTGAGATTTAAGTCAATAAAAAATTTGACATTAATTACTTGATTTGCTATACTTTGGGATAAGAAATGAAGATAAAGGATTATTTAGCCATTGGAATATTGACCATATTAACCGTAGTCTATTTCTGGAAATTTTTCTTCTTAGGCTTATTGCCTATGGGAGGAGATATTACTACCTATACTTACCCACCATGGTATTATTGTTATCAGGCACAGGATAAAAGTCAAAATCCTCTTTTATCAGACCCTGTTTTCCTTCATTACCCTTTACGAAAATTAGCTGTAGAAAGATTAAAGGAGGGTAAAATTACCCTCTGGAATCCATATATTTTTTGTGGTAATCCACATTTTAGCACCAACTCGGTATCTTTTTCACCTCTTAATATCTTCTTCTTATTCTTTGAGCCATTAACCGGATGGAGTTTAATCCTCATTTGCCAGATGTTACTATCGGGGATATTTATGTATATATTTCTCCGGGGCTCACTTAACTTAGCCCGGTTTGGGGCATTGATTGGTGGTATAATTTATGAATTTTCTGGTTTTGCTATTGTCTGGTTAGAAATGGGCATATTAAGTGGGTTCTTATTGCCATTAATACTTTTTTTAATTGATAAAGCCATTATTAAAAGAAGTATATTCTATGTTATGTTAGCCGGGACGGCATTAGGGATGCAATTTCTATCCACATTTTTACAAATAAGTCTATTTGTCTTACTGGCAATAATACCTTACTCATTATTTAGAATCTTTTCCCTTCGAGCCTTTAAATTTATACCCTTTGTCGGACTTGTTTTTATCATTGGATTTAGTCTATCGGCTATCCAGTTAGTTCCTTCTTATGAATTGATAAGAAATTCGCATCGGGAGCCGGTCAAGGATTATCGAATGTTATCTCCCTTGCCCTGGCAGAATTTAATTACCCTTTTAGTGCCAAATTATTATGGTAATCCTGTGGATTATAACTATAACATTATCAGACCACATTTCCGTGAGATATTTAAAAAATATGGACTAAATCTCCCCCCACTCCATCCCAAAAGAGGTAGAATGGAGGATAATTATAACGAGCATTGTGCTTATATGGGCATTTTACCTTTAATATTGGCACTTTTATCTATATTTCTAAAAAGAAATAAAAATACACTCTATTTTTCTTCCTTTACTTTAATTTCCTTACTCCTCACTCTTGGAACGCCCTTATATTATTTACTTTATGTGGGTATCCCTGGATGTGATAAATTGATTATTAGCCGGTTTATCTTCCTCTACACATTTGGGGTAGCTGTATTAGCCGGGTTAGGAAGTAATTATATCTTTAATACACTCATAAAGGTATATTCGATAAGTATTATTTTATTATTTGGCTTAATAATTATAATCAGTCTTTATCTGGGCAAATTTGTCGCCAGATTTTATATTAATGCAACATTACTTCAACATTTCACCTTATCAAATATAGATTTTCTTTGCCCAATTTTATTATTAATAATTAGTGGAGTAATCCTTTTAAGTATTAATAGAGTGAGAAATTTATATATTAAAATACTTATTTTTGGAATAATCATCTTTGATATTTTTGGATTTGGGATGAGGTATAATCCCTTTGTCCACAGAAATGTATTATATACGACGACACCATCATTAAGATTTTTAGCCGATAAGATAACAGATGAGGAAAAAAGTAGAATATTAGGCTTTGAGCACATATTGCCGGTAAGTATAAATATAATCTATGGATTTGAGACGGCTGAAGGCTATGATGGAATGTTTACTAAAAGATACGATGAATTTATAAATTTAGTTGCTCCAGAAGGTTGTGGCTGGGAAAATGCAAAAGAATTGGATTATTCGGCTAACCGTAATCTACTCTGCCTGCTGAATACTAAATATCTCCTTACCTCTAAAAAAATAAAAGCAGATAATCTAAAACTTATCTTTGACAAAGAAATAAAAATCTACGAAGACCTGTCTGCTTTACCAAGGGTATGGATAGTTTCAGAAGCCAAACTCCTCAAAACAAAAGAGAAAATATTTAAAGAATTACGCCATCCAGACTTTGACCCAAGGGAAACGGTTATTCTTGAAGAAGAATATAAAAAAATCCAAAATCCAAAATCCAACCTTAAATCAAGTTCAGGGCAAAGTCCAAAATGCCAAATCCTCGATTATCAACCGGAGAGAGTAGTTATCAAAGCAACACTTAACAAAAGTGGCTTTCTTGTGTTATCTGATGCCTATTATCCAGGCTGGCAGGTATTTGTAGATGGGAGGGAAGAAAGGCTATTTTGTGCAAATTATATCCTTCGGGCAGTATATCTTACTGCAGGGAAACATCTGGTAGAATTTCGATATTCGCCTTTATCCTTTAGAATTGGATGTTTTTTTTCCATTTTAACTTTAATCATCCTGATATTTTTAATGACTTTGACACTTTTTAATACAAAAAAATAATGGTAACTATTCCTTTGAGAGACATTCTTTATAAACTGAGAGAGTTCGTTTTGCCGTATTTTCCCAGGTAAATAATTTTGCCCGTTCAATCCCTTTCTCTGACAACCTTTTTTGTATCTGGGGATTAGACAGGACATCATAAATTGCTTTGGCGATATCATCAACACTATGGGGAGATACCGTTACGCCTGCATCTCCTACTACTTCAGGAAAAGATGAGGTATTTGAGGTTATGACTGGAGTTCCACAAGCCATAGATTCTAAAGGTGGAATTCCAAATCCTTCAAATATAGATGGATAAACAAAAACCTCCGCGGCATTATATAATAAAGGCAAATCTTCTTGAGGAACATATTCGGTAAAGACAATCTCATTTTCCAATCCCATTTCTCTAACTCTTTTAAACACATCCGCATATAACCACGCCTTCTTCCCAACAATAACTAATTTATGCTTGATATTATGGTTTTTCTTTAGTAAGCAGTAAGCCTCAATCAGACGACCTAAATTCTTTCTGGGGTGGATATTGCCCACATAGAGGATAAATTTATTAATTATACCATATTTTGCCATAATCTCATCTAATAATTCTTTATTATCAATAGGATGAAAACTTTCATTAACGCCATCATAGGTAACGACTATTTTATCCTCCGGGATGCGGTAAGAATTGATAATATCTTTTTTAGAATATTCAGATACCGCTAATATCTTTGTTGCCTGACGAGCGGTAATTGGAATTAACATAGACATCCGAAGTTGTTCCCGTTTAGTAAAATATTGAGGATAATGTATAAATGATAAGTCGTGAATGGTAACAATTATCGGACACGGACACAAAGGTGGGGCAATATACTGCACATGGAAGAGGTCAATCGGTCTTTTTAGAATTTCTAATGGAAAACTAAAAGGTATTCGTATCAAAGGGGAATGTGGTTTAATTAATATCTCTTGAAAGTTCGGTTGATTAATAAACCCATTTTTTACTATCTCTGGATTAGTATAATAGAGTTTATAAGAATTTTCTTTATCAATCTTTGCCAATGCTTTGATAATATTTGAGATGTATGTCTCATTGCCGGTTACTTTATGACCAATTGTATGAGCATCTATACCAATCTTCATCTTAGCCTCCTATATTGATTCTAATGAGGGTAACACTATTTGTTTCCAGGTCAAGGTCTATCATATCATTACAGAGGACATCATTTTCAACCCGGGCTAATTCTTTTGCCCCAAATAGCGTATGCTGACTATCAATGAGATAGCGGTCGTATTTTATCTTTTTATCCCCGGATAGTTTTATTTTTACCTTTCTATTTATCTTTCTTTCCGTTATATCATAGTTCCAAATAAGAAGACTTATCTGTTTCCCATTATCTGATTTAGTAGCAATTGCTCCCATATTTAGAGCGTTATCTATATCCACAGATATCCGGTTGTTATCCAACATATTAAACATTTTAAAGGTGTAATAGATAGCTTTCTTAATATAACGAGGGGGGAGAGTTGGATTTTTAGGCTCATGAGATTCTACCAACAACCCCCAAACAGGATAAAAATCCCCAATTTCACGAGTTCCTGATTCTATAAGACAATGATAAACTGAGTGATCTAATTCATTATCAATCATTGTCTGTAAGACAGCAGCCGCATAAGCGGCATTGACATTATTATCTGCAATTTGAAGTATCATCTCTTCGTTTTTTGTAACTCCATCTGTGATATTTATGTATGGAACTAAGGATAAAGCCCATTCGTCAATAATTAGTTCTACATTTGCCAATCCATAATGAGATAACATTTGTCTTACCATTTGAATATCATTTTTATACGCGATAGGTTCATAACTATACTTATGCCATGAGATAAAATCCAATTTTTTGTTATTCTTGGCACAGTGTTTGATTAACATTTCGACATATTTAAGCATTTTATATTTATCTTCGCCTACTTTTATAGATGCCGGACCACCAATCTTTATAGGAGACATAATCCTTAAAGCAGATTCTACAGCAGAATTATACATCTTAAGATAAATCTCAAGTTTCTCTCGTTGATAAGAATCAGAATGTATGGAATGTTTACTCTCTATAAAGAATCCCACAGGAATCTCTGGTTCATTTAGAACTTCCCAATACTGAACAACATTAGGAAATTTATGAGTAAAATACTCTATGATTATTTTCCATAAATTGGTATAAGATACAAGATCCTTTGGAGCATACTCCCAGTAATGTTTGGAGTAATTATATTCTTTTTTTGTCTCTTCAGGAGATAATGGATTAGATGATAACCAACGAGGAACATTAGCTAAACAAAGTATTGCTTTGATGTTATGAGTATTATAAAAATCAAGGATTTCATCAAGTCTCTGCATATATTCCTTATCATAACCTATTGGCTCACGAATAATAATATCCTCCTTTTTCACAAATCTATAAAATTTCTTAATAAGAATTTCTTTCTCCTTTTGGTTCAGTGAATTAATGAAGTCTTCCAAATCTTCTTGATTTTGGATATTTACCTTGTAATTTTTCCAGAACCAATTCTTTATTTTATCTTTATGAATAGAAGTAAATATGTTGGGAACTGAATACATAAAATGAGTATCTAAAGAAAATCTTGTAAAGGTAAGTCCCAAGTCCTTCATTAGGATAAATATTTCCTTGGAGAGTCCTTTGTATCTTTTTCCAAGCCAAACAAACGCAGATACAATAAAAACTACACCTTTCTGAAAATCATGGAATCTTTCATTAATTATCTTATCTTGAGCTAAAGTAATAGTTGATGGTAACTCAATTTGCTCAATCGTTCCTTGGGGTTTTTGGATTCCATTTGGAGTAAAGTTATTTTTAGCTAAGACAAATGCATCTATTTGTTTAAAATATGTTGAAGTATGATTTTTTTCAATTACCAATTGGAGTATGTGCCTACCTCTGGATAAAAATATATTTCCATACTTCACCCACCTTATTCCAAGTTTTCGTTCCTCTTCATGACTCTGTGAATTAGGTAATTCTTTGAAATCTTTTATTGAATGCCATTTACCTTCATCAAATCTCCATTTGATAGGAGAAGTTTGGGAAACAATTCGTTCACGGACATATAGCACATAATCTCTTTCCTCAAGGATATTTACCTCATATTTTAGATAATGCCCATCCTTATGCCATGGATTTTCATCTGTATTTATATTGAAATAAAACCCATTACTGACTATACTTTTCAGTCTCTTTTTGGACTCTGGTGACGCTAATAATCCTGGTTCTACCCCATGTTCTGATAGACTATAATAAAACGAATGGTCAATAGTATCCTCTGCCTCAAACCATAGAAATTTAAAATCATTAGAATTTAAAAATTTGTTTGTAGCCTCTGATTTATAATTACCTGTGGAAGGAATTAATATAATAAAAAATAAAGAAAGCATCCAACCTAAAGAAAACATTCGAATTATACTCCCTTTACTTGATTTTTCTCTATAATTCTCCAAAATCAACGAAAATATTATTCCGAGCGAAATGAGGGAACTATAACTTATTGCGATTAAAAGATTTGTCGTTGCGCTCGAAATGATGGAGTGAACCTCTGGCTTAATTTTGCAGAAGTCTATGATTTTTTTCCTCTGTTTCGAGATTTGATATGACATACGGAATAGCAGCCAGTGCATAAAAATTTATCATAAATCCAACATACTGATATAAACTTTCGTTCATAATCATTATTAAATAGCTAATTAAAATAGCAACAATAGCGAGAAGAACAGTTTTGAAATAAGGCTCTAAAGTTTTTCTATAAGTATTAACTGTATCCCTTATTAAATTAATCAACATCCATAAAAAACCACTTAATCCGAGTATCCCTGTTTCCGTAGCAAATCTAATATATTCATTATGAGGATGTGAAATCATACCTACTACCTGTATAGCCTCAACCTCAAAACTTCCCAATCCTATACCTAAAATTGGATGATGAAGAAACTGATTTAATCCCTTTTCCCAAAGTAAAATACGTATCATAAAGGCACTCATATCTTGAAATCGTAAAAGTATTACGGAAGATAAAGCTATTAACAATATAGATGTAATTATCAATATCTTCCTATATTTCAAAGTAGATATAACTAACATAACTATCCCAAAACCTATCCAACTTCCTCTCGAGAATGTTAAAAATAAAGCCAGAATCATCATTAAGGAGAAAATTCCAAATCCAAGTTTTTCTAAACTAAATTTAGGATAATAAAAAGATAAAGTCATAGTTATAGGTAAGACTAATGTCAGATAAAACCCAAAAAGATTTGGATGTTTAAAGGTACCTGCAATCCGGTAATTACCGGTCATATCAAACATATTTATGTTTGTCAAAAACTGATAATATCCGACTATACACGAGATAATCATAGAAAGTATAGTAATATTAATCAAGCGACCAACATACTTTCTATTTTTAAAAAGATCCGTTATCAAAACATATATTATAAATGGAGATGTTATGGTAAACCATCTTTTTATCCCTGTCATTATATCATAACTAATAAATACACTAATTAGACAAATAATTAAAAATATGAGAGAAGACTTTCCAATTGGTAGTTTAAATACTTTAATTTTATTCGTTATAATATAAAAAACTCCACCTATTAAAATAAATAAGTTAAGTCCCCCCACAAGATTTATAGTAGTTAAACCTTCAAGAGATATCCGCGTTATTTCAATAGTACTGTTTAGAGGAGGCATTACAAAAATTAGAGATAAAATAGCAAATCGTGGATTTATAAAAAATATTAAAAAAAACAATGTTATGATAGGAATACCAATAGCATAAGAAGGTGGTATGTTAATTACTGATATGGTTCCCAAACCAATCCCAATGAAAATATAGATAACTGGGGAAATATTAATTCTCATAAACTATTTTCTCAAATTTTCTCCAATACTTATGATGTCTTCTGATAAATAAATATCTTTCCATCTCCTGGAGAATCAAATTCTTTTATTTTAACATAAGAATCTTTAAATGTTTTTAAATTAGTTATTGGTTTTTCGAATTTTTTAAAGAGAACAGATTCCTTATCATGAAATATTATATAGTTAGGCTTATATTTATAAAACCAATAGGTCATATCCTGCTTCATGAGGTGATAAGCTATCTCTCTAGGCATAACTAATCCACAGATATCAACCATTCTTCGTTGACTATAATATCCAACAATACCTATTTCAACAGCTGCCACTGAGACATTTTGAGGAGTATTTCTCTTCAACCATAATCCAACTTCTCGATATTGGAGATAATATTCCGAAGGTAAACTTTTATACTCTTTATAGTCTATTTTAATAAGTGGAAAGATTACTATCAATAATATGAGAAAAAATGTTATTATTCTAAGTAATTTAGTTCTGAGATATGGATTGAAGATTAACCATTCACAACCCAGCCCAAGGAAATAACCCGTGGGTAAAAACAAAGGTATATAATATTGATGGTAAGGAGGAACATTTAATAAAGAATATGCGGTATAATATAAAATCATCCACATAAAAATTGAGATATCCAGAAGTCTTTTTTGATAAAGATGTAATATTCCAAAAAAGAATGGAACGGTTAGAAGAAGAACAAGAATATCCTTTCTTAAATAATAATCTATCTCATAAAAAATCCCTCCACAGAAGTTTAGTTTCCAATAGCCTGCTTTACCTTGACAAATTTTTGCATATAGGGTATTGGGTGTAATTGAACCAAAATATAGATAAAGGAAGAGTAAAAATGGTAATAATATTAATCCAAATAAGACTAATGATTTGAAAGGAATCTTCTTTGAATTTATTGAATATATACCATATAAAACTATGGCTAAAATAATACCATCTCCTCGTGTTAAGTAAAGTAAAGCCAAACAGATACCCATTGGCATTAATTTATTTTTCTCATAAAAATATAATGAAAGTATCATTAACATTAAATAAAGCATTGATTCTAATCCATAAGATTGAATTAGATATGGATTTATTGTGATGAAAACAGAGCTAATTATTCCTCCTAAAATTCTCTTTTTATTGTAGAATATTAAAAATAAAAAATATGATGCAAAAAATAGTGAAATGGTATTTATTACTCTGGCAGCAAGTGGAATATCTTTATAAAAGAAACTACCTATCACATAGAGAATAGTATTTAAAGTGGATGTGGTACCATTAATATGTTCACCTAAATTATATACCCAGCCTTGTCCTGAAAGGATATTATTCACATACCGAAATATAATGTAAGGGTCATCTTTTTCTAATCCAACTGGTAAAAAAATAGCTATAATGATTACAACTACTGATAAGAATAGTGGATAAAACCACTTTAAGTACTTTTTAAAAAATCTTTCCCTACCTATCTCTAAAAACTTTTTATCCTCTGGAAGTTGGATTTCAAAGAGATTTTTAAAGGTAAATTTTCTTAAGAGAACTCCAAGATACAGGCATATAACTCCTAAGGATATCATTTGAAAGATTAAAAAAATGAGGATAGGATATATTTCCCTTTCTGCACTTGGGTCAAATCCCTTTACAAAGTGGATAATTATTGTTTTGAAATATAAAAACATATCTTCTTTGAAAAAGAATAAGACTGTTGATAAAATTAATAAAATTATACCCAATATCATAAGAATTTTTGGTATTAACCCCTTTTTATTGAAATTATCTCTCATTATACTATCTCTCCCATTTAATCTCAGAGAATAAAAATCCTTTCATTAATTATTTTTTGATAACAGATTACTTTACGCCATCAGAAATTTTCGAGTTGGATACTTAGTAATAAGATAAAAAGTCTCTATGTTTTCTCATATTCCACAAAAAAATGCGCATGGGTCCAATTTAATAATTTATTGTTTGTCAGTTTATGTTTTAGAAACCACAAATAAGTTAAAATTTTAAAATTTCTGCAATATGTTATTTCCCCATCAAATCGCTCTAAATATATTCTTTTAAATTTATCTTTACATAACTTATCTAATTTGTGTATTGAATTTGCTCGATAATAACATTTATAATGTTCAACATCATCACATTTATGTAATATCTTTAAAATTTTTAGTTTCAGCGAATGAGGAATTATCATTGAGAATCCCAAACTACTCTTTATATTTGAAGTACATATCATCAAAATACCTCCCTCTTTTAATATTCTATAAGATTCATCAATAAATCTACGGGGGGACTTGAGATGTTCGACAACCCAACGGGTGTATATGATATCAAAGGTAGAATCTTTAAATGGCATCTGTTCGATATCTCCTACTTCAAAAAAGAGATTCTCAGCTTTGTATTTTTCTTTTCCTTCTCTAATATCTTTTTCATTTATGTCTATGGTATAGATTTTTTTAACAAATGGGTGAAAATGATAGCTTTCTGTTCCAGAACCGCATCCAGCATTCAGGACAACCATATTTTTAACTGCCGTTAAGTCTATTTTTCTCTCTTTCCAATCTTTCCAACCTACATAAACTCCTTTTCTCTTTAGCCATTCGATTCCATCAAATTTTTCTTTCCCTTTTTCTACCATAACTTTACCTCTTTAAAGTATGATAAATCATTCCAGGTCAATATTTTTTTCATAACAAATTACCTCAAGCCCTGAAAACTTTTTACTATCAATTCTCCGATAGTTTTTGTCAAAATAACTTTTAGTCAAATTTTCAGGGTCACTTTCCCATAAACGCCCTAATATTAACCATACTCTCCTATATTTCTGAAGTTCCTGTTTAGCTTTGTTAGAAATTTTAGAATTGATGAATATTTGATTGGCCATAAATGAATATCTCTGTAACCATCCTGAATAATAGTAGTTAAATGGCACCAGCAGGGAAGGAGCAGTGATTAAAATTACATCATTTAAAATAGCATTTGTCCCAATATATTTAGTTACCTCTCGATAATCTTCCTTCGCATATTTTTCATTAAAATAATAATTATTTAATGAGAACGAACTACATAAAATGAGCAATAATATAAAGCAAGCCCGATATCCCTTCCTTTTAACATGAGATATTCCACTAGCTAAAATAAGATAATATGCAGGTAAAGACATACAGACATATCTTACATTATAGGTAATATTAGTGTGTTGAACGATTAAAAACGACCCTAACATTGGTATTCCCAGATGTAGGAGTAAAAAAATTGCTTTTTCTTTATCCTTTACTAATGCTTGAAGACCTACGATAAAGATTACTCCAAATATAATTGTCACAGGAATAAGTTCAAACAAATATGGTAAACACAAAGAGATAGAATGATACAGATGTAATTCAGCTATCGATGGACCTACTGAAAATCCCACACTAAAAGCAAAAAAAGTATATGGAAATACCATAATACCTATATTTTGGGCAAACCCTGCCGAATTGTTTATCAGGTTTATATAGATAAACATCCACGGTAAATAAAATAAACCAATTACGACTTGAGATAGTACCAATTTCTTGAAGACACATTGATATTTTTTCCACATTAAAACCATAAATGAATTTTCAAAAATTATGAGAAAGATTATATATGGATGGGTATAAAGCCCTAAGGTAGTTGTTAACACATATCCTGACCAGGCAAGATAATAATTTTCTCTAATAGATTTTAAGAAAAATATTACTGAAGTTATTGATAATAATATGACTAAAGAATACATCCTGACTTCCTGGGAATACCAAATATGAAAGGAAGAGATAGATATAAGTAAGGCACTAATTAACCCAATTTCTTTATTAAATAGCAATCTTCCTAATAGAAAGAACAGATAAATACTTGCTGTTCCCAATATAGATGGTAGTAATCTCATAGCAAATTCACTTTTACCAAAATACAACCAGTAGTGAAGTAAAATATGAAAGAAAGGAGGAAGATTATCAGCACTTGCTTTAATATTTTCAATTATTGTAGCCGCAGGTTTTTCTGAGATATTTATTTGGACTACTTCATCAAGCCATAGACTTTGACTTCCCAGGTGGTAAATTCGTAAAAAAAATCCTATCATTAAAATAATTATTATAAAAATCTTAGTTTTATCAAAGCGAGTAGTTAACATATAATTACCTTCATAAACTTTTTCCTTTATAGGATAGCATAATTTAGAAGAAAATGCAACTATTTTTTGTTGACATAGCTGGAATTGTGAATTATAATAATTATGATGAAGGTTCTGGTCATACATGATAATTGTAGTATTGGTGGTGGAGCCAATATATATCGAAAAAAACTATCTGAGTTGTTAGAAAAAGAAGGGGTGAAGACATTTGTCTTTACTTATGCCAGTCAAGAAGAGGATAAAGAGACCTATTATTGTTATCATCCCCCTGGTGGAATAAAATTTATTCGATATATCCATAAATACCTTAATCTATTTATCAGTTTAAGAAAATGGATAAATAAGATAAAGCCGGATATTATCCACATTCATCATAATTACATTTTTACCAACACCATCCTCCTGGCGTGTCGAAATAAGGTCCCTATTATCCAGACAGTGCACGATTATAGATTTATCTGCCCCATTGGCACCGGCGTGAAGAAGGTAAAAAAAGAGATTTGTTCTCATTATCAAGGGTTTGGAATTTTGTGTTATCTTGAAGGATGTATTTCTTTAAGAGATTTCATCCGCCAATTTATACTGAAGAAAATTAATAAGTATCTATTAAAGAAGGTCGTAACTTTATTTATTGCTCCCTCTATGTTTATGAAGAATGCCCTGAAGGATTATGGATTAGAGGCGTTATTTATCCCTTTTGGCATAGATTATTCAAAATACGAGGGGATTTCTCCGGCTGGCCAACAATACAGAGTGCTTTTTATCGGCGACCTATATCGCAGTAAAGGAGTGGACATACTATTAAAGGCATTTTGCCGGGTCAGCAAGATTATCCCTAGGGCAAGATTAGATATAGTCGGCGATGGTCCGATAAAAGAAGAATTGAAAAATGAATGCCAAAGGCTAAATCTCCAGAATAATGTTACCTTTTATGGTCGTATGCCTGATGATGAGACGCTAAAGTTTTATTCTAAAACTAATGTTGTTGTGTTACCCTCTATTGTCCTTGAAAATAGCCCATTGATTATCTATGAGGCGATGGCAGCGGCAAGACCCATCATCGGAAGCAGAATCGGTGGCATTCCAGAATTAATCATTGAAGAAGAAACCGGGCTTTTATTTACCCCTGGTGATACACAAGAATTGAGTGAAAAGATATTGCAAACCTTGACGGATAAAGATAAGGCAACTAAAATGGGTATGGCTGGCAGGAAAAAGGTCGAATCACAATTCGGTCAACAAAAATTCCTACAAGAATATCTTAAAATATTTAATGAGTTGGTTAATGAAAAATCATAACCGTTCACCGCAAGATGCCACAGAGACGCATACTATGGTTTTTTGAAAAATATGTAGCGAAGGTCGAGATATCTGTGTTTGTGATTTAAAAAAGCATAAATAGGAAAGGCTACAAGAAAAATTATAAACGAAAGGGGGTGAAAAAAATGAAAAAAATAAGAAAGTTGTTAGTAACAGCGTTTGTTCTTTCGGTGATAGCTACACCTATGTCTGCGTGGGCAATTAACGATCTCTGCTGGAACATAAACGGCTGGTATATAAAGGTGACGGCTAACTATGAGGGAAGTTATTTAGGAAATCAGATATGGTCTTTGCATGGAAAAGGGCCTGCCGGTCCCTGTGAAGGGACAGCCCTTCTTCCTGTAGATGGTTCGTCTATATCAGTCAGTGTTGAATTACTCCAGGCAGGCAATGCTTATGCTGTAATGCACCAGGCAACTCTTAATCCAAATACACTTAGTGGAACAGGTTATTGGCGTTGGTTTGACAGTAGCGCTGCAGGTAGCTCAACCTGGACATTCACAGCACCCGTACCATGGATGCCGGCTGAAACTAAAGGAGACCTTACATCCGCAGGAGTCAAGTAATTTTTCCCTTTTCAGGGAGAAAACAGGTGAGGAGGGGGAAAATGTGAAGGGTTGCCCTTTATATTTTCCCCTCCTCATTCAGCCTCGTAGAGGCGTCCTGGGTGTAGTAGTAGGGTCAGGTGACCTTACTATTACTACTCTACCGTAAATTAAAAAGGAGGGTAACTATTCACCACGAAGAGCACGAAGAACACGAAATGGAATTTAATGTCTTGTAATTTTCGGTAGTGTCTGACAATAACTACAATTTTTTGTAACCGTTCAGGTTTTGAGTTACTAATATTGATTGAGATTTCGGAACACTTACAAAATATTGAATGTAGAATGTAGAATATCGAATGTAGAATGTTCAAAGTATAAAAACGGCTAAACAGAAAAATCCAGAAACTTCATCATTCTACATTCAGTATTCTACATTCGATATTCAATATTATTCCTCTTGCCTGAACGATTACAATTTTTTTAACCACAAAGATCACAAAGAGTTTCACAAAAGAGTCAAAGATTTTTGAGAGAATAAATTTTTCCCTTTATTTCTTTGTGTATTCTTTGTGTACTTTGTGGTTATAGCAGTTATTATTCAAAACTTTACTTAGAATTAAATACTCGTGACTACTCGTAGTGAATTAACAAGTTATGCGTAAACCATTGCTACACTATGTCAAATTAGTGCTATAACTCTCTATATTTTTAGACAATTATGTCCATTTGGCTTGCCTTCCCCCATTTCTTATGATAAAATGGGGAAAAATAGAATGTGAAAATTCTACCTCATCCTTCATTTAATGTCCCATAGGGACAATATATAGCACTTATTAATCGAAATTTGACCAGATATGGCTATGAAATTCCAAATCACAAATTCCAAATTCCATTTAGTGAATTAGTGAATTAAGCGAATTAGCGAATTAGTAAAATCTAATCTCTAATTCACTAATCTCTAATTCGCTTTTTGGTATGTGGAATTTGGTGCTTATTTGGGATTTGGTGCTTGGGATTTGGGATTTTTTACTTATCCACCCTGAGTAAAATTTTGACTAATAACTGCTATATCGGTAAATGGCTTTCCATAAATTTTCTACCAATATATCGTTCCTACGGAACTGATTGATTTGTCTATCTATTGCTACCGATATTATGTTCCTAACGGAACGATTATTCTCATGCCTTATTTATGGGTATTATCCTATGTAAACTTTCAGTTAATAACCGCTATAGTTACCATCAAAGTTATTTTTGAGCCTAACTCTTTTGATCTTTTTGGTAATCAGTTAAAATTCTTTGTTGACAATAGGGAAAGATTTTGGTAAAATATTCCCATAATGGGCAAACCCCGTTAGAAATATCTATAAGTAGTAGAGTGATGAGAAATGGGGAGTGAAACAATCAATAGTGTAGAAGTGTAGAATAACCAAATAAGCTTCTATGACAGACAGTATAAAGGGGAACTGGGGGATTGCAATCCCGGTAACCGTTTAGGGATATAGCCACAGAGCCACAGAGAACACAGAGAGAATATATAACCACGAATGAATACGAATAATAAAAAGCAGGAAAGCGAACCTAAAGGTTCCCACTACACTTATCGAATGTCACAGGTTAATTCGTGTCTATAGCAGTTATTAGTCAAAATTTTACTCAGGGTGGATAAATAAAAAATCCCAAATCCCAAGCACCAAATCCCAAATAAGCACCAAATTCCACATACCAAAAAGCGAATTAGAGATTAGTGAATTAGAGATTAGATTTTACTAATTCGCTAATTCGCTTAATTCACTAATTCACTAAATGGAATTTGGAATTTGTGATTTGGAATTTCAGAGCCATATCTATGTCAAATTTCGATTAATAAGTGCTATATTTGTGGCTAATTTTCCTAATTCTCTGTGAACTCTATACCTCTGTGGCTGAACGCTTACCAATCCCGTACCTGTTTAGCGTGGTCAGAGAGTACAAATGAATGGTACTGACTTAGTGCGAAACCACTTCAAACACAGCAGGTTGTGTAATACAAAATCAAAAATTAAATATTAAAATGCAAAATTACAAATCAAATTTCAAAAAGGACTTCAAGTATTTTAACGCTGAAAGGAAAGAGATAATTTTACTGAACTTTGGCAAAGATAGTTTATAGTTTATAGTTGATACTTATCAGATAGTAGATAGTTGATAGTTGAAGGACTATAGACTATAAACTATAAACCATAAACTATAAACGAGTTTTGCATTTTGCTCTTTGGAGGAAATTGATAAAAATAAAGGTTTTAAATACCTGCTTAAAAACTACAGTTTCCTAATTTTGCAGAACTCTAATGGACAATTAATAAAAGGAGGAAAAGTATGGCTGTTTCATTACTAAAAACAGAAGAGGAACATATTCTTAGAGTCTTACCTACCTTGTTAAAAAGGGATGAACAATTCAAGGGTTCTCTCTATACCATCTTAGGAGAAACCTTTATTAAAAGGGATGACTTCTCTGAACTTAAGGATATTGTAAAGGAACTTGCACTTGCACAGAAAAAGACAGAAGTAAGGGTTGAAGAGCTTGCAGAGGCACAGAAAAGGACAGAGGAGGAACTTAGATTACTGGCATCAGAAGTAAAGATTACCAGAAAAGAACTTAAGGATGATATTAAGGATACCAGAATAAACTTAAGTGGATTAGGTAAAAGTATGAGCTACGCCTTAGAAAATGAAGCATTTCGAATGATTCCTGGCGTATTGAAGGAAAAATATGGCATTCAGCTAAAAGAAAAGCTTATCAGGACAAAACTTGGGAAGAAAGAGATAAACATATTCGGTAAAGCTGAAATAAATGGGGAGGAGGTAGTGCTCGTAGGCGAGACACAACTAAGACTGGATGAGACACGGAAGAAAGACAAAGAAGGTATATTTAAGGACTTAAAAGAAAAAGCAGAGGTAGTAAGTAAGGAATATCAAGGGAAAAGGATAGAGAAGTTGTTAATTGCCCATTTTGCTACCCCGGGGTTTATAAAAGAGGCAGAAGGAAGAGGCATAATCGTCATCCAAAGCTTTGAGTGGTAGTTATAGAGGGATAGTTAACCGTCTTCTCTGGAGTACGGTAATCGTTCAGGTGGTAATAATTCACCGCAGATGCGGTAAACAGTTACAAGATGTTAAATAGAATACTTTCTCGGCAAATAAAAAATTACCTGAAAACATTTTTAAGACCCAAAAATCTGATATTTTGTCCCGAAGTGGTTGATAAACCTGAAGGGAATAATATCATAGTTTTATCTCCGCACTTTGATGATGATGTCATTGGCTGTGGGGGAACTTTGCATAAACATATTCTTGCTCAGGATAAAGTAGCGATTATCTATTTTACTGATGGTCGAGAAGGAGACCCATCCTTTGAGGATAAAGAGTTATTGGAAAAGACAAGAAAACAAGAGGCAATGAATGCCACAAAGACTTTAGTGATTGAAAATTTGATATTTTTAGATGAGCCGGAAACAAGATTAAAATCAACCAAACCCTTAATTAATAGATTATCTGAGATATTTAACCAGATAAAACCAAATTTAGTCTATTTACCCTGGTTTCTGGATAACCATATTGACCACTTTGAGTTAAACAGGATATTTTTAGACCTATCTAAAGAGATTCAATTGGACTTCAATATCTGTGCTTATGAATGCTGGACTCCTTTAATCCCCAATATTGTAGTCGATATTGGAGATGTCATTCCCAAAAAACAGGAGGCACTAAAATCCTACCAGACTCAAATTAGACAGGTAGATTATCTTAGCACGATTTTAGCCTTGAATAAATATCGCTCGGTGACCAATTTACGAGGCAGGAGTTATAGCGAGGCGTTTTTATATCTACCCGTTAAAGATTACTTGAATTTAATGGATAAATTATGAAAAAAGCATTGATAATCACGGAAATAGATTATAAAAAAGCACCTAATGATAGAGTTCAACACCTGATTGAATATCTCTCGCATAAATTTGAAGAGGTAACCGTAGTTTATCGCAAAAGAAATGCGACCAATTCCCTTAAAGCCCTTTTCCTTTTACAAATAACTACATTTCAAGAAAAAAATATCAGATTTATCGAGATAGACCCTTTATTAAATTATAGCCTGGGACTTGTGGGTAGTTTTACTGGTTATAATTTAACAAATCGGTCTTCTATTAAATCCGCTTTTATAAAAGTTTTCTGTTTTTTTTCTTTTATAAAAGATATTTTTCTTGTTTTATCCCTGATTGTGAGTATTCCTTTTAAGATTAAAGATAAATTTGATGTCTGTATTTATCAAAATCCCTGGGAAGGGACAATTAGTCTTTTATTGAAAAGATTAGGCAGGGTTAAATTTATAGTTTATGATAATATAGATTATTTGCCTGTGTTGACAAAATTTCGCACATTTTACACTAAATGGGTAGATAAATATCTTTTAAATAAGACAGATTTAATTATTTGTGTCAGTAAAAAATTATACCAATTGCGGAAATTACAGACGAAAAAAGAGGTATATATTGTCCCTAATGGAGTTAACCACACCTTATTTAAACCAGCACAAAACAAAATTCTACATCCTCCGACATTAATCTATACAGGTAATGTAACACATTGGAGTGGATTAGATTTGGTTATTCATAGTTTAGCCGAGATTAAGAAGGAAATCCAAAATATCAGGCTTCTCATTGTGGGCGCTTCCTTTCCGGCTACCTATGGTGAAGGATTAAAAGAAATTAGTCCCAGACTTAATCTTGAGGAAAATGTTGTCTTTGTTGGCGTAAAGGGATATGCAGAATTACCAGTATTTTTAAAGGAGGCAGACATAGGTTTAGCCTTTTTTCAACCAGTGCCTTTGCGGCAATATGCCTTCCCACTTAAAGTTGTAGAATATATGTCCGCTGGACTACCAGTTATAGGAACAAAAGACACGGAAACTGAGGAGATTATTAATGAGTATAAATGTGGTCAGGCGATTGAATTCACCAAAGAGGCATTTGTGGAATCTATCTGTTCATTACTTACGGATAAAGATAAATACGACTATCTCTCCTCAAATGCAAAAAAATATAGTCCCCAATTTGATTGGAATAATGTTCTTGAAAAAGAATACTTATTAATCAAAAATCTCCACTTGACAAAAATAACAATGTAATCTATAATATTTAAAAATGAAGATAATAGTTTGTATAAAACAGGTGCCTGAAACCTCTGCGGTAAGGATAGACCCAAACACGCATACTTTAATTCGCGAAGGGGTAAAATCTATCATCAATCCCTTTGATATGAATGCGATAGAAACGGCTTTGCAACTAAAGGAAAAGTATTCCGGAGAGGTAGTAGCTATTTCTATGGGACCACCACAGGCAGAAGAAGCCTTGCGCGAGGCTATATCACTTGGAGTAGATGAGGCGGTGTTATTGAGTGATAAGGCATTTGCGGGCGCAGATACATTAGCCACTTCTTATACATTATCTATGGGAATTAAAAAAATAGGCGAATTTGACCTGATAATCTGTGGCAAACAGGCAATAGATGGCGATACTGCCCAGGTAGGTCCTGAATTAGCCCAGATGTTAAATATTCCCCAGATATGCTTTGTTCGTAAGATAGTAGAAATAAAAAACCACACACTTATCGTTGAACGAGTATTAGAAGATGGCTATGAAGTCGTGGAAACTCAACTATCTGCTTTACTCACAGTCGTCAAAGAGATTAATGAACCAAGACTCCCTTCATTACGAGGCAAATTAACCTCTAAAAAGAAAGAAATTATTAAGTGGGGTGCACAAGAACTTGATGTTAACCCGGATGATGTTGGGCTGACGGGTTCTCCCACTCGAGTAATTCGCACATTTACCCCGCCACCTCGAAAAGATAGAAAAATCCTCCAGGGTGAGGTTAAAGATATAGTCAAAGAATTAGTCTGTGAATTGAAACAGAGAAAGATAGTATGAAATAGTGGACAGTGAACAATAGATAGTAATCAGTGACTAGAGGTGTAGTAAGTGGTAACTAATTACCAATTACCAGTTACCAATTACCAGTTACCAATTACCAAAATAAGAAGGAGGGCTTTTAAAATGACCAGGATTAAAGTATGTGGGATAACAAGTAAAACAGATGCCTTTATGTGTATTGATGCGGGCGTAGATATTTTAGGATTTGTTTTTGTAGGGGAGTCTCCAAGAAAAATTGCACCTGAAGAGGCTCAGCGTATTATAAATGACATACCATCTTTTGTTATCACGGTGGGTATATTTGTGAATAGACCAGAAAATGAAGTTGTCAAAATTGCCGAGTTATGTAAATTAGATAGATTACAACTTCATGGGGAAGAATCTCCTCAATATTGTGCTTCTTTTAATCGTAAGATAATCAAGGCATTTAGAATTAGAAGTAGTGATGACCTCACTGTTATCCCCGGGTATAAGGTTTCGGGATATTTACTGGATAGCTATGAAGAAGAGCGTGCTGGTGGAACTGGTAGAACATTTGAATGGAGTTTAGCCCAGGAGGCAACTAAATTTGGACCGATTATCCTGGCAGGTGGACTTACTCCTGAAAATGTCAATCGGGCTATATCCATCGTTCGTCCTTATGCCGTTGATGTAAGCACGGGCGTAGAGGAAAAAGATACACCAGGGAAGAAAAATAAAATAAAATTAACCGAATTCATTAGACAGGTTCAAAATGCTGATAGTGATATTATTATCGCTGATAAGGCAAAAAAACTATTTGAATGGGAAGGGGAAGAAGTAAGAGAGAAAAAAGGTGGATTTCTGTTTTGGAAGAAAAAGTAACAAGGATACGGAAGTCCGAACTTATTCGGGTAAAAGAGGAATAAAGTAATGTTACCAGACAAATATGGACATTTCAAAGCTAAGGATAATTTTTTCGGGGGAAAGTTTGTTCCTGAAACCTTGATGTCTGCATTAGAAGAATTAGAGTCAAATTATCTTAAGACTAAAAATGACACTGAATTCCAGACTCAACTTGACTACTACCTGAAGGTTTATGCAGGCAGACCAACACCATTATATTTTGCTCAAAGGCTAACAGAAAAACTTAACTCTGCAAAAATTTATTTAAAGCGAGAGGATTTATGTCACACTGGCGCTCATAAGATAAATAATACCTTAGGACAGGTGCTTCTGGCTAAATATATGGGGAAGCCACGCGTCATTGCGGAAACTGGGGCAGGACAACATGGTGTAGCCACAGCAACGGCAGCCGCTATGTTTGGATTACAATGTGAAGTTTATATGGGGACCGAGGATGTCCACCGCCAGGCGTTAAATGTCTTTCGGATGAAACTCTTAGGGGCTAAAGTTCATCCAGTAGAATCAGGAAGTAAAACTTTAAAAGATGCCATCAATGAGGCTATCCGTGATTGGGTCACAAATGTTAGAACAACCCATTATGTCATAGGCTCGGTCGTTGGACCGCATCCATACCCAATGATGGTGCGGGATTTTCAAGCAATAATTGGTCAGGAAACCAGAGAACAAATCCTTAAATTAGAAGGTCGTCTGCCAGATTATCTATTAGCCTGCGTTGGTGGTGGAAGTAATTCGATAGGTCTATTTTACCCATTTTTTAAAGATAAAAAGGTGAAATTTATAGGCATTGAAGCCGCCGGTAAAGGACTTAATACAGAATTTCATGCCGCATCATTGCAAGCAGGTAGCCCTGGGGTTTTACATGGTAGCCTCTCTTATGTGCTTCAGGATAAAAATGGTCAGATTACTCCAACTCACTCTGTCTCTGCAGGATTAGATTATCCAGGGGTAGGACCAGAACATAGCTACTACAAAGAGACTGGTAGAGCAGAATATGTTGGAGTGACAGATGATGAGGCACTGGAGTCATTCCAGATTTTAGCCCAAACAGAAGGAATAATTCCAGCATTAGAATCTGCTCACGCCATTGCCTATGCAAAAAAATTAGCCCAAAGACTAAATAAGGATGAGATTATTGTAATTAATCTCTCTGGTCGGGGAGATAAAGATGTAGAAACAGTATCAAAAATATTAAATGAAGAGGTAGATTAAAATGGAGGTATTAGGGTTAATATTAGGAATGTTAGGGTTAATTTTTACTTATATCTGGAGAGCTAATAGTAAACTCCAGAAAGAGATGATGCAAGCATCGGAGAAGATTGAAGAAGGTGCGGTGAAAATTGAAGAAACACAAAGAGATATAGTTCAAATGCTTCTTGAACACACAAGAATTTTGGACAGGATGGAAAGAAAGATGGCCACCTGAAAGTATATGTCAGGTTAAGGTTTTATAGGGTTTCAGGAAATTAAAAGCAAGTAATTGGTTAAATGGTAACTGGTGATTGGTGAATGGTAACTAATTACCATTCACCAGTTACCATTTACCAGATATAAGGAGAGAAAAGATTGAGCAATAGGATTGACTTAAAATTTCAAGAACTTAAGGCAAAAAAACAGAAGGCATTAATTACATTCATTACGGCAGGTGACCCCAGTTTTGAACTTACTTATGAATTAGTGCTCAAATTAGAAAAAAGTGGGGCAGATATAATTGAACTTGGCGTGCCTTTCTCCGACCCATTAGCGGATGGACCGGTAATTCAAGCCTCATCAGAACGGGCATTGAAGAACAAAACATCTCTGACAAAGGTACTGGATTTAGTCAAAGTCCTTCGCAACATTTCTCAGATTCCCATCGTGTTACTTAGTTATTATAACCCTATTTATAAATACGGGGTATCTCAATTTGTCAAAGATGCAAGTTTTGTTGGTGTAGATGGTGTGATTATCCCTGATTTACCACCAGAAGAGGCAGAAGAATTGAGAGATGAAGCTCAATCAAAAAACTTAGCCACTATATTTTTGTTAGCACCGACAAGCACATCAAAGAGAATAAAATTGATTAGTCGAACATCCAGCGGATTTATCTATTATGTTTCCTTAACAGGAATAACAGGTATGCGTGAAAAATTAGAAGGAACATTAGAAGATGTTTTAAGGCAAATTCGACTAATAACGAATAAACCTATTGCCGTGGGATTTGGCATATCAACAAAAGAGCATGTGCATAAGGTTACCTCGATAGCAGATGCCGCTATTGTCGGCAGTGCAATCGTTAATCTTATAGCTAAACATGAAAAAGACCTCAATCTGGTCAATCTCGTAGGCGATTTTGTCTCAAACTTATCTTCCGGGAAATATCAATAAAATGATTGTTATCTTTTTATCATTTTTTATAATCCTAACTAATCTTTTCTTATTAGCATTTACACTTTTAGAAAAAAGAAGTAGTCTCAGAACAACTTACTCATCTCTTCTATCTACCTTAACCCTCTGGATTTTGGGTTTTGGGACATCATCACTTTTTTTAGATGAAACCAATGTTCTTATCTGGCTAAGATGTTCTTATACAGGACTTATATTCTTTCCTGTCATCTTCTTCCATTTTGTCCTATCGTTAACTATGAACCATTCTAAATTCCCTACTATATTAAAGCAAGCGGGATATTCCCTCAGTCTAATATTTGGTATTTTAAATCTCTTAGGTGGACTTATTCAAGGAGTAATCTTTAAAGACGGCTTTTATTATCCAGATATTGGGGTGTTCTATTACTATTATGGAATATATTTTATCCTTTTTATCTTGTATGGAAATTGGTTGTTATATCAAAGATATAACAAGACTAAAAGTGTTATAGAAAAGGAAAGGTTAAAATATTTACTCATAGGAAGTTGTTGTGGAATATTAAGCAGTCTTTCCAATATGGGCATTGATTTTTTTAAAATGCTATATTTAGTAGAATATTTGACCATTGTTATTTTTAACTTGTTCATAAATTATGTCTGTATCAAGTATAAATTAATAGAATTAAATATATTTATAAGGCGAGAACATCTCCATTACCTGACATCAACTATTTTAGTCGGACTAATTGCTTTTATTATTTTAGTTGGACAGAGATTATTTCCATCTAATTTTTTTCTATTAAGCATGATACTGGCTATTGGTTTCGGCTTAAGTTTTCATTTAGTCAGTAGAACAATTAGCCAATTTATAGAAAGGCGATTTTTTAAAGAAACATTCGATAAAAAAGAGTTCCTGAAAAGATTTTCTCAAAATATTACCTCTACATTTGATAAAAATTTGCTTCTTCCATCAATACTTGATGTCCTGGTAAATATTATGGAGATTAAAACAGCCTTGATAATACTTTATTCCCCGGATGAGGAAGAATGTAAAGTAGATTTTGATATGGGATTAAGTGAGACAAAGAGGCGTAAGGCGATATTCTCAAAAACAAAGGGGATGATTAAATGGTTTAGCGAGAATAAAAAAACACTTCTGAAAGAGAATCTACGATTAGACCCCAGATTTGAAAATGTCTTTCAAGATATAGAAAATGATCTTGAAAAGGTAGAGAGTATCTTAGCCATACCGCTGGTTGGGAAAGAAGGGTTAAGGGGGATAGTTTGTTTAGGTGAGAAAGAAAATTTGCAGGGATATAATGATGAGGATATAGCCTTCCTGAATACATTTTGTGACGAAACTACGGTTGCCCTTGAAAATACATTTTTGTATGAAGAGAAGATGAAATATTTTTTAAATACCATTTTGACTTTATTATTCACGATAGAGGCAAAAGATAAATATACTAAAGGGCATTGTGAAAATGTAGGGCGATATGCGGCAATCGTGGCACAGGCACTTGGACTCTCTCCCACAGAAGTAGAAAATATTAAAATTGGTGGCTATCTCCATGATATTGGTAAAATTGGTATTGATGACAAAATTCTACTTAAACCAGGACAACTTACAGGGGATGAATTCGAACAAATTAAAAAACACCCGGAGATTGGCGTGAAAATATTGGAAGCGATTAATCTCCCAGGAGATATTATCGATGCCGTTAAGTACCACCATGAACGAATTAGTGGAAATGGCTACCCAAACTCCTTAACCAAAGATGGAGAACCTTCTTTGCCTTTAGCCGCCTCCATTATTGGTATCGTAGATTCTTATGAGGCAATGACATCTGATAGACCTTATCGAAAGGCATTTAGTAAAGAAGATGCCATCCTTGAATTAGAAAGAGGAAGTGAAAAATTGTATGACCCTAAAATAGTTGAGGTGTTCATTAAATTAGTCAAGGAAGGAAAGATATGAAAAACGATAAGATTACCTGGATATTTTTTATCTTACTTTTAGCCGGCGTAATAGGCGGGATATTTAACCTCCTTCGATTATCCCAGTTCCCTGTAAAAAAAAGAGAGGTTACGGTTAAGGAAAAAATAAGACTCGAAAAGCAACTCCAACCACTTCCGACTAAAATTAAACCTGTTTACCAAAAACCAATTCCTGCTCAACCATCTAAACCGAATAGATTTGGAACCGTTAGTATCTTAAGCTCTCCAGCCGGAGCAAAGATATATCTTGACACTATCCTGCAAACTAAAATTACACCAATGGTTTCTAAAATTAAAACAGGGGCACATCAGATAAAATTAGTTAAAAATGGTTATCAACCATATCAATCAGAAATAATAATAAAACAAGGATTAACAACCTGCATAAATGCTAAATTAGAATTATCTTCGGCAAGTGTATTTATTAACTCAACTCCTCAAGGGGCAACTGTTTTTGTCAATAATGAAAAAAAAGGGATAACTCCTTTAACGATTTCTCCCCTAACTCCCTGGCAACCTTACCAACTACAACTTAGGTTATCTAAATATAATGATTGGTCAGCTAATATATTTGTTGAACCAGGAGAAGAGGCAAAGATGGAAGTAACATTAAAACCCAAACCTAAAGGTTTTATTTATATAACATCTCTTCCTTCAGGGGCTATGGTATATTTAGACGATGAATTAATTGGTAAGACACCCGTGCGGGAATGGACAGTCAGGGCTGGGAATCATATACTCAAAGTCAACAAAGAAGGATTTTTTTCTGCTATAAAAAAAGTTAATGTGCCTGCGGATGAAAGTGTCTTTGTTAATTTTGAATTAACATCGGAGAGTAGTAATCAGTAAAGAAATTTTTCAATACTAAATAAAACTATCTACTTTTTAGATTGACAAAATAAATAAATTATGGTATAGTTTATATGAAGGTTTTGATGAAGTTAAAAGGTAACTATTCACCACGAAGGACACGGAGAGCACGAAGTGAAATTTGATGAATTATCGAATTCATGAAGCTCAAATATTAACATAAATGAAAATAGTAGGCAAGTAGGTAGTAGGGAAGTAGGAAAGGGATAAAGGATGTGCACGGTATTCCTCTTTTGGGGGCAATGTCTCCCCCTTTCCTACTCTCCTACTTCCTACTTTCAGGAGAATCCCCCATTTCACTGACCCATTACCATATATGAAATTGGCAAATATCAAGGTTGGTCTATTGATAAATTTCAATGTGGAAAGATTGAAAGAAGGCATAAAGAGATTTGTTCTGTAACATCTCCCTGCCCTTCGTGCTCTTCGTAGTGAATAGTTACTAAATAATTTGAAAGTATGAATTCAAATTTGAGGAGAAAATATATTAATGTCAAAAAAGAAAAGATCAATTTTTTATCTATCAGATAACATCAAAATATTTATTAGTTTGTTAATAGTTCTTATATCATCTTTTTCAGTAGGATTATTTATATGGAATCTTTGTTATCCTGGTAATCTATCTTCCTTTTTATCTATATTTATATTTTCTCTTAAAGAAATTCATACTCAGTCACTTTTAAGATTTTTAATGACCTCTGGAATTTATTTTATTATAATCTGGGTTATCATCTCATTTTTTATTAATAAGGTTACTAAAGATAATTTAAAAGATGTGTTGATAAGAGATGGGTTGAGTTACCTTCCATGTTTAGTTTTAATTCCAGCTGCCTTCTTACAAACTTTTTTCCCTCAATTACCCAACTTTACTCTCTACCAATCTTTTATTTTTGTTCTTATAGGAGGAAGTATTCTACCTGTTAAGTTGTTTCTTTTCCCTAATTTTAAAATATCTATTTCTTCTCGATTTTCACTAATAGTAATTAGTTTTCTTATAATATCTTATATAGCCATTTTTACACTTATAAGTTTTACTAAATTAGATAAATTTTTATATGGATTATGTGATTTAGGGATGTTTACTCATGTGATGTGGAATACTATTAATGGCAAAATATTATACTTCCAAGTTTTTGGTAAAGGTATTAATTTTTTAGGAGAGCACATGTCTCCTATCTTATTATTACTTGTTCCTTTTTACTGGGTTTATCCAGACCCGAAAACATTGTTGTTTATCCAAACAGTGCTTATTTCATTTGGTGCTATACCTGTATACTTAATTGCTATAAGTGTATTAAAAGATAGATTTGCAGGTTTATGTTTTGTAGTTGCCTATCTATTTTATCCATTTACTGGGAGGGTTAATCTATTTGAATTTCATGAGGTATGTTTTGTTATCCCATTTCTTTTATTTTGTTTTTATTTTCTACAAAGAAGAAATTATAAATTATATTATCTTTTTATGATATTATCATTATCTGTAAAAGAAGAGATAAGTATCGCTATTTTTATGATAGGGTTATATGCATTTTTAGTAATGAGAGAAAAAAAATTGGGGTTAATTACTATAGTTATATCTATAATCTGGGCTCTTTTAGCAATAAAGGTTCTTATACCATTTTTTAGAGGAGGGGAAGAATATTCTCATATCCAAAGATATGTTACCGAAGGTGGTGGAGGATTTCTCCAAATAATTCAATATTATCTTAAGCATCCATTATTAACTTTAAAAAATGCCTTTGGAAATATTCAAATAGTAACTTTATGCTTATTGTTAGTACCTCTTGGGCTTTTACCTTTATTTGCACCAAAGGTTTTATGTTTAGCTTTTCCTTTAATACTTCTTCATTTCCTATCTACATTTGAATTACAACAGGCACTTCAATGGCAATATTCTGCTTCTATTATTCCCTTCCTTATAATTGCTGGAATATATGGATTAAGGAATATAATTATTGGAATAGGGGAAAAAACATCTTATTTAACATCCAAAAGACAAATTAAAGCAAAAGATAATAAAAAAAATATTATATCACTATTAGGAGAAAAAAGAATTACTTTTATAGGTGCAAGTTTTATCCTATCTACTTCTGTTATAGGAAGTTATTTTTTTTCTCATCCTCCATTTTTAAAATTAACAACATGGGAAGGATGGGAATTTAATAATTATAAGAGATTTCTCTCTTTATCATTATCTCCCAAAGATTATTCTACTTCTATTCACCGCAGGTTATACTTTGAGATTAAAAAGATTATTTCGGATAAAGCCAGTTTGTCAGTTCAGGATAGTTTAGCTCCAGAGTTATGTAATCGAGAAAATGTATATCAATACCCTTCTTGTAGTCCAGAAATTGAATACTTTTTTTTAGATGTTTCAACTAATTTTATAAGGACAGGAAGTTTTTGGGAAACTTATAAAAATAACTTATCAGCACTTTTAAATGATGTTAATTATCAACTCCTATTTTATGGAGATGGATTTTATTTATTTTGTAAAAAAGAGAATTGGAATGAAAATATCCTTTTAAGATATGAAAAAGCATTAGAAAAAAAACCTAAAAGATGGGAAAGATTTTATGTAATAGGTGTGGTTTATTCTTTATTAGGTAAATGGAGTGAGGCAAAAGAAATGTTTAAATCCTCCTCAGAAATTGACCTAAATCTTACTATCAAATATCTTCATGAACTTGGAAATTTCCATTATGAGAAAAAAGAATTAGAGAAATGTATGAGTATATTTGAATTAATTGTAGAATTAAATCCTAAATATGAGGATATAGAAATGTATAACAGGTTAGCTAGAATTTATCATCATAAGGGAATGATCGATAAAACTATCATTATAGCACAAAAAATTATAAAGATTGATCCTAAAAATATCAAAGTTTATAACAACTTAGGTTTACTTTATTATAAAAAAGGATTATCTCATAAAGCAAGGGAATTATTTAATAATGTCTTAAAACTTGACCCGCATAATTCCGATGCTAACAAAATGTTACAGATAATATCAAATAAATTTTAAACAGAAGGTAAATAAAAAATGTGGAAAAAGATAAAAGTGGTAGTTTATTTATTAATAATAGGAAGTTTCTTTAACATAGAAATAGGAGAAGCAGTGGAAGTAAATGGTAATCAAAGTGGTATATGGAGTTTAAGTAATAGCCCTTATGTAGTGACAGGTACTGTTACTGTCCTTTCTGGGGAAACACTTGTCATTGAGCCCAAGGTAGAAGTGAGATTTGCTACTAATACTTCGTTGGTGGTTTGTGGAACATTATCAGCTATTGGTACACTTGATGGAACGATTACTTTTACATCTAATGCAGGTACACCTACTCCAGGTAATTGGAATAGTATTAAATTTAGTGGTGTCCAGAGTAAAGGAACAATTAGTTATTCTCTTATAGAATATGGTAAACAAGCGATTTATTTAGAAAATGTTTCCAAAATTACTGTTACTCATAATACAATTAGAAATAATAAAGGTGATGACGGTTCTATATGTGCAGATGGTGAAATAGGAGCAGGAATTTGTCTCTTTTCATCCACCAATAATACTCTTGCCGGAAATATTATTTCAAATAATCAAGGGGGGCAAGGTGGACCAGCTGATTATGGAATCTCAGGTGGTGAAGGAGGTATAGGTGCAGGAATATACTTATTATCTTCGACCAATACTACTATCATAGATAATATCATCTCCAATAATAATGGTGGAGAAGGCGGTCAAGGTGCTGATCGCGCGGCAGGTGGCCACGGAGGTAGTGGTGTAGGGATTTACTTAGAATCATCCACTAATAATACTATTACAGATAACACCATCTCTAATAATAATGGTGGGCAAGGAGGGAGAGAGGGATTTCTATTCTCTTCAGCAGGTGGAGGAGGTATTGGTGCAGGGATATATTTATCATCAAATACTAATATTATTACAGGTAATACCATCTCTAATAATAGTGGTGGTGGTGGTGGTAGTGGTAATGGTTTGGGTGCAGGTGGTGCAGGCGGTATTGGTGTAGGAATATATTTAATCTCATCAACAAATGTTACCATATCAACTAACACTATTTCCTATAATCAAGGTGGTCAAGGAGGACCAGGCGGTGACCACGGTGCAGGTGGTGCAGGCGGTATTGGTGTAGGAATATATTGGCAACAATCGACTAATAATACTATTACAAATAATACAATATCTGATAATAGAGGAGGACAAGGAGGAGGTAGTGGTAGTGAGAATTTAGGAGGTGGTGGAGGTAAAGGTGTAGGAATGTATTTATCATCATCCACTAATAATACTATTACAGGTAATACCGTCTCTAATAATAGAGGAGGAGATGGAGGATCAGGTGGTTTTAAAAGTCCAGGAGGAACAGGAGGTACTGGTGGAGGAATACATTTATTCTCATCGACTCACAATACTATTACAAGTAACACTATTTCCAATAATAGTGGTGGTAAAGGAGGGGGGCCAAATGGTAGTCATGGGAATGGTTATGGTATCTATATTGATTCCAATAGTTATAATAATATCATTGATTCTAATAATACTTACAATGGTGAACCTATCCATTATTACTATGGAATTACTCTACCAACTACAGTTGAAAATCGAACTTTGACACTTACAGGTTCTGGTTCAACCAATCTGGGGAGGATTGTGTTAATTAATTGCTCAAATTTTACTATTAGGAACAATTATATTACTGGTGGAATAGGGGAAAATGGTCAAACAGGAGGTGGATATGATTACCCCGGAGGTACAGGAAGTATTGGTGCAGGAATATACTTATCATCATCCACTAATAATACTATTACAGGCAATACCATCTCTGGTAACAGGGGTGGTCAGGGAGGAGCAGCTGGACCTCATGGCTCAGGAGGGTTAGGAGGTATTGGCGTTGGGATATATTTATTATTATCTACTAATAATACCATTAAAGGTAATACCATCTATAATAATAGTGGTGGTGAAGGAGGAGCAGGCTACGAAATTGGTTCAAGAGGGAGAGGGGGAAGTGGTGTAGGAATCTATTTAGATTCATCTTCCAGTAATACCATTGCCCAGAACAATACTATTACTAATAACATTGGTGGTGCCGGTAATCCAGATGGGAATGGAGTAGGTATTTATTGTAAATCTTCACAAATCTCTCCACTTATTTACAATCATATTTATAACAACCAAACTTACAACCTCCAAACAGACATATCTCCCGGTCCCCAGATAGCCGAATATAACTGGTGGGGTTCTGATCCACCTGAGATATCTAAGTTCTCGGGTAATATCGATTATGACCCATGGCTTAGGGGTACTTATACTACACAAATTATGATTTCTCCTGTAGCGGGGACGGTAGGGACTATCGTTACCGTCTCAGGTCAAGGATTTGGAGAAAATGAATTAATTAGCATAGAATTTGGAACAACTGGCACTATTACCACGGGTAGTACTAATATTTTAGGTACATTCACTACTATTTTTACGGTTAATACCCAACCTTACGGCACTACTACAGTAAGGGCGGTTGGGGTAGATTCGAACAGGTCCTCTGAAATGGTATTTTGCATCCTGCCAAAAATATTTATGGTTAGTCCTACGATAGGAACAGTAGGAACCTTTATCACGGTAAGGGGTAATGGATTTGGGGCAACAGAATCTATTTGTATTGATTTTGGCACTACCAAAACTATTATAGTTACTTTCTCTACCCACAGTGGAAACTTTACTACTATATTTACCGTAAATAGTCAACCATTAGGCACAACAACTATTATAGGAAAAGGTATGCTCTCAGAATGTTTTGCAATAGAAATTTTTTATATCTTGCCACCAACAATATTGAAGATTACCCCTGCCATACAGAATATTGCTGTTAATTCAACATTTACCTGCCAGGTCGAGATAGAGGATGTAAGTAATTTAGTGGCAGGTGATTTGTATATTAGCTATGACTCTAATATCCTTGAAGTAACAGGAGTAGGTAGCGGCACATTTCCACCCAATTGTAATGCAGTAAGTAAAATTACTGCTGGTAAGATAGATTACTCCTTTGGATTATTCTCTGGCTCTGCTACTGGCTCAGGAATACTCTGCTTTTTACATTTTAAAGCGATTGCAGGTGGGACATCAAGTGTAGCAATTGATACAACCCAAGACCGCAAAACAATATTACTTAAAATTGATATAGACACCCCAGAGGAAATCCCGTTTACTAAAGAAGATGCGATATATTATGTAATTAGTAAGATTAAAATTAAACCTCAGGATAAAATAATAAAGGCAGATGAGGATGTTGAATATCAATGTATTGGAGAGTGTGGTAGTGGGTTAGAACTTGATGTTACTGGCTCTACTACCTTTAGTTCAAATGGAGGTGGCTCATTTACACTTAATACCTTCCATGCAAAATATATGAGTACATACACAATTCAAGGGGAATATCTTGGATTTATTGGAACTACATCAGTGATTATCCTACCTGGCACTCCAACAACTTTAGTTTATGTCTCAGGAAATGGTCAGGTTAATACCTGTACCTTTACCTTAAAAGACCCATTTATAGTTAAGGTAGTGGATAAATATGAAAACCCTTGCCAGGATGTAGAGGTAAAGTGGGAAATTATCTCTATCCCTTCTGGTGCAACTTTATATTCTATCTCTCCAACTAATACTACAACCAATGCTCAAGGGACAGTTTCATCTTTCCTTACCTTAGGTACAGAACCTCCAGGAACATATACCATACATGCAATATCAACTGGGCTATCAGGCTCTCCTTGTATCTTTACTGCCCATTCATTAAGACGATTTGGCAATATAGCTGGTTTTTGTTTGTTGAAGTTAGGCACTATTTCCTTAGGTACATGCTCAGATATTCGGGTAAGGATTGTAGAGCTTGGGACAACTACAATGACTAATGATAGTTCTTACTTCATATTTGAGAATATACCAGTAGGAACCTACACCCTTAACTTTGATACCTGGGGAGCATCTCCATCAACTAAGACCAATATTTGTATTAGTCCAACACAATTTGAAGATACTACTTACATTGGTACTATTACGCTATTAGCAGGAGATGTAAATAATGATGGTCAGGTAAATATTGGAGATTGGCCGTTATTTGCAGATGCATGGCGAGAGAAGGCAACTAAAACTCATACCAATTGGGAGCTATATAAAGAGGCAGATTTTAATCATGATAGTAAAGTAGATGCATACGATTTTATTGTTATTAGAAATAATTTTGGTGAACAACAAAAAGGTAAGGCTAAAGAATTAATTGCGATGTCCACAAAGGCTAAAAAGACCTCTGGTAAAATAGAGTTATCTTTTGACCTTGAGACACTTGAAGGGGTAGATATTAACGAGTTGCGTGTTGGGAATATTATCTATCTTAAAATATATGTTCGTGATGCAAAAGACTACCTTGGTGGTGAAATCCATCTTGCTTTTAATCCAAAGGTATTACAAGTAATAGATGCGGATAACAGCAAAGATGGTATCCAGATTCAACCAGGGGATTTTCCACAAGGTTCATTAAATTATACACCTGTTGAACTAAAGAATGAAGTAGATAATTTAGTTGGTAAGATTGATTATGCAGTAGCAGTTTGGGAACCAGAGCAAGGAGAGAAGGGGATATTAGCTATTGTCCCATTTAAGGTAATCTCTTGCGGTGCTTATTCTAAAGTTAATTTTGAGTTTGATGATGAAGAAAACCGCGAAACAAAGTTTATCGAAAGAATTGGTCAGGAACAACCTGTTGACCAGCAACCTGAGGTATTAGATGAGGAAATAATTATCAAAGTGCCAGCGGTATTTAATAATTTAGAGGGTGCATTGGTCTATCCCAATCCTGCTTATAAAGGGCAAGAGGTAACCTTTGATCAGCTTACTACGGATAAGCAAATTACCTTAAGAATTTATAGCCTTGCAGGGGAATTAGTATTTGAAAAGAGTGGAATGAATGAAATCAAATGGAACCTAAAGAATAAAGATAACGAAGATGTTGCCTCAGGTATTTATATCTATTTTTTAAAGGATGAACTCGGCTCGGT